>NZ_JBEYFS010000095.1:1571-40213 GCF_040634475.1 Streptomyces sp. NPDC007095 | reverse complement strand
ACAACATTCGGTATTTCGAACGAGAGCAGGGCGGTGAAGGGACACCACCGCCCGGTTCTTCGGCATGCGGAGGGACAGTGCGGTGCGGCTGTACGGGCCCGGAACGCGGAAGAGGCTCGCCGGGTCGGAGTCGGAGTACGACCTGGCGAGCCTCTTTCGAGGGGACTGTGAACCTCTTCCGAGGGAACTGCGGCCTCAGCGGTTGAGGAACTTCCAGGCGGTCGGCAGGACGCCCATCGCCAGCGCCGCCTTCAGGGCGTCGCCGATCAGGAACGGGGTGAACCCCGCCGCGAGGGTCGCGCTCAGCGACATGCCGGTGGCGGCGGCCAGGTACGGGAGGCCGACCGCGTAGATGATCGCCTCGCCCAGCAGCATCGTGCCCGCCGTACGCAGGAACGAGCGGTCGGCGCCGCGGCGGGCGAGGGCGCCCACGGCGGCGGAGGCGAGCATCATGCCGAGGATGTAGCCGAGGGACGGAGCGGCGGTGCCGGAGCCGCCGTCGGCGAACCACGGCATGCCGGCCATGCCGACGAGGGCGTAGAGCGCGAGCGAGAGGAAGCCGCGGCCCGCGCCGAGGGCCGTGCCGACGAGAAGGGCGGCGAAGGTCTGGCCGGTCACCGGGACCGGGGAGCCGGGCACGGGCAGGGAGATCTGGGCGGCGAGACCGGTGAGGGCGGCTCCGCCCAGTACGAGGGTGATGTCCCTGACGCGGGAGGCCGGGAGCAGATCGGCGAGGACCTCGCCGGGGCGGATGCCTTGGCGGGGGGTGGCGGCAGCGGTGCTCATGGGGACTCCGGCGGGTGACGGGGGGGGTCGGGACACGGTGACGCTATCCCAGGGGGGCGGGTGGATCACCGTGTGCGATCGACAAAGCGGGGATCCCGGGCTTGGTGGAGCCCTTACAAAGGGGGCCGCATACACCTATCGGGGCGTGATGCTGGTCACTGAGGTGGGATGGTTTTGTCCACGGGGAGGTTCGCGCGCGGGCTGTAGGGTCCCACCAATTCGCCTGCCGGGGTCTTTGTTCGGCTGCGGGCCGGTGGGGGCTGGTCGCACAGTTCCCCGCGCCCCTGAAACCTCGGCCCGACCGACGGCACGGAGAGACGGCTCCTCTGGCCGGAATCGGGGGTAAGACCTACCCTTCAGGACATGGTTGCCCAGGCTGAGAACTTCGCGTCGCGTCGCTATGTCGACCTGCGACGCCAGGGCACCGCCACCTGTCGCCACGGGTAGGGCGGGCGGAGCGCATCCGGCTCGCCGAGACGCGACCGTTTCGGACACGCTCCCTAGGAAGCGCCATGCCTCGTACCTCCCTGGCCCCCTCCCCGCCCACGACACCCCACCGCGCCACCGTCGGCGACCGCCGCCGCACCAGCGCCAGCGCCATCCTGCGCTCCGTCCTGGAACACGGCCCGGTCGCGCGCAGCACCGTCGCCCGGCTGACCGGCCTCTCCCCCGCCTCGGTGACCGACTACTGCGCCCGGTTCACCGCGCTCGGCCTGATCCGGGAGGCTCCGGCGCCCCGGCAGTCGAACGGCGTCGGACGTCCCCACGTCCCCATCCACCTGGACGACTCCCGGTTCGTGGTCGGCGGAGTCCACGTGGCCGTCCCGTACACCACCGTCGCCCTGCTCGATTTGCGCGGCCGGGTCGTCACGGAGCGACGGCTCGCCCACGACGACGGCACGGAGCCCGACCTCATACTCGCGAACGCCGCCGCCGGGCTGGCCGCCCTGCTCCACGACCACCCCGGCCGCACCCCCCTCGGCATCGGTGTCGCGGCCGGCGGCTGGGTGGACCGCGACTCCGGGACGATCGTGGAGCACGCACTGCTCGGCTGGCGTGACGTCGACGTCCGGGACGCGCTGCGCACGCGGACCGGGCTGCCGGTCCACGTGGACGGGCACGCACGGGCGTTGGTCAACGGAGAGCGGCTGTTCGGGCGGGCGCGCGGCAGCCGCAGCGTGCTGCACCTGTTCGTCGGCAACGTGGTGGACGCCGCCTTCGCCACCCACGACGAGGTGCACCACGGTCCCCGCTCCCAGGCCGGGGCGATCGCCCATCTGCCGTTGCCGGGCGGCTCGGAGCGGTGCGACTGCGGCCGGACCGGCTGCCTTCAGGCCGAGTTGAGCGAGCGGACGCTGTGCCGGCGGGCGCGGGAGGCGGGGGTCATCACCATCGCCGATCCGATGCGCGTGGTCGGCGCCGCGGCCGACGGCGACCCCGTCGCCGTACGTCTGCTGCTGGAGCGGGCGCGGACGGTCGGGCGGGCGGCCCGACTGCTGCTGGACGTGCTCAACCCGGACACGGTCGTCGTCGCGGAGGTCGGGACCGTGCATCGGGAGGACTGCCTCGGGGCGCTGCGCGCGGAGGTGGGGGCGGACCGGGCTGCTTCCGTCCTGCCGACCAGTTTCCCGGAATCCGTGCTCGCCGTGGCGGGTGGATCCGTGGCACTCGACGTGGTGTACCGGGATCCACTGGGCCTGTCACCGGGGACGAATTAATTCAGAAACTCGGAATGTTGACAGCGGTCGGACGAGGACAGGAGCATCCTCCTCATGAGCAGCTCGCGGGCGCAGGTTCCGCTGACCAAGTGCCGCGTCGTCGACCTTATGCGGGTCGCACGCACGCGTTGTTGCTGACGCCGGGTCACTGCCGCGTCGACGCCTTGACCTGCCGGTGTGCCGGCGTGCTGATGTGCCGGCGTGCTGATGTGCCGACCGGCTGATGTGCCGACCGGCTGGTGTGCCGGCCTGCTGGTGTGCCGGCCTGCTGATGTGCCGGCCTGCTGGTGTGCCGGCCTGCTGATGTGGTGACCTGCTGATGTGGTGACCTGCTGATGTGGTGACCTGCTGACGCGTCGACGCGTCGACGATCACCCGGTTTCTTCTGCCGCGCCTTCGGCGCGCGCCTCCCGCTTCCCCATGCGCGCGTATTTCGCTTCTTTCACCTCCCTCCCTTGTCGAATTCCGCCTGCCCGGAATTCCGCGCGCGTTTCCGCCACTTGGATCCCCGGAGTCCTCCCATGCCACCACTGTCTCCTTCGTCGTCCCCTTTCGCGCCCGGTGTCGACCGGCGGCTGTTCCTGTCCTCCCTGCTCGGCGTGGCCGCCGCGGCCGGACTGAGCGGTTGCGCGGGGGCCAGCGCCGCCGACAGCGAGTCCAAGGGGTCCCTGTCCGCCCCGCTGTCCGCCGAGGTCCCCTCAGGTACGAGCCTCAAGATCGCCTCGTACCAGAACGTCCAGCAGCTCCAGTTCAAGCTCGCGGGCCTCACCGATCTGCCGTTCAGCGTCTCCAGCTGGGTGAACATCGGCGCCGGGCCCGATGTCATCAACGCCTTCCGGGCCAAGTCCCTGGACGTCGCCAACAACGCGGGCATCCCGCCGATCCAGGCGCACTACCAGGGCTACGACGCCAAGATCGTCGCGATCGACGTCACCCGCAAGCCCAACTACCTCTTCGCGACCAAGCCAGGCAGCGACATCCACACCGTCGCGGACTTCAAGGGCAAGAAGCTGGCGTTCTCCCAGGGTCAGGCCCAGGGCGTCGTCCTGCTGCGGGCGTTGAAGGAGGCCGGGCTCGCGTACGACGAGGTGAAGCTGGTCCCGCTGACCAGCAACCAGTTCTTCACGGCCCTGCAGTCGGGCCAGGTCGACATCGCCCCGCTCGCCAACAGCCAGGCGCCGGCGTACCTCAAGCAGTACGAGTCGAAGGGCGCCCGCGCGATCACCACCGACGTGGTCGACCTGCTCAACCTGCTGTGGGCGCCCACCTCCGTGCTGGCCGACCCGGCGAAGGCGGCGGCCGTCGCCGCGTACATCCCGCGCTGGGCGCAGGGGCAGGTGTGGGCGTACGAGCACCCGGACGCCTGGAACGAGGAGTTCTACGTCAAGACGCAGAACCTCACGCCCGCACAGGCCCGGTCCATCACCGAGCTCGCCAACAAGCCTTTGTTCCCGGCGAGTTGGGGCGAGGCGGTGAAGTGGGAGCAGGAGACCGCCGATCTGCTGGCCGAGGGCGGCTTCGTGAAGGCGTTCAAGGTCGGCTCGCTCTTCGACCGGCGCTTCGAGGGCATCGCGGCGAAGGCCGTCCCGGCGGAGTACCGGAAGTGACGGCCATGACGACAACCACGACCTCGACCGCCGTGCCGGTGACCGCCGCCGAGGACCCGCCTGCCGTAGGGCGCAGGAGGCGCCGCGGCCTCGCTCCCGGCAAGCGCCTGCCCGCCGCCCGGCTCATCGGCCCCGCCCTCTTCCTCGCCCTGTGGGCGGCCGCCTCCGCCGCCGGACAGCTGGACCCTGGCGCGATCCCGGCGCCCTGGACGGTCCTGAAGACCGCCGGTCACCTGTGGAGCGACGGCACGCTCCCCACCGACGTCCGCACCTCCCTGGAACGCGCGGGATACGGCTTCGCGCTGGGCCTGACCGCCGGTGTGGTCCTCGCGCTGGCGGCCGGGCTCAGCCGGATCGGCGAGGCGCTGATCGACGGGACCGTGCAGCTCAACCGGGCGATCCCGACCCTGGGCCTCATCCCGCTGTTCATCCTCTGGCTGGGCATCGGCGAGACCTTCAAGATCGCCATCATCGCGATCGTCGTCTACATCCCGATCTACCTCAACCTGCACGCCGCGCTGTCCGGCATCGACCACCGCTACGTCGAACTGGCCGAGGTCCAGGGCCTGTCGAGGCTCCAGTTCGTCCGCTGGATCGTCATCCCCGGCGCGTTGCCCGGCTTCTTCGTGGGGCTGCGCCTCGGGGTGACCGGCTCCTGGCTGAGCCTGGTGGTCCTGGAGCAGATCAACGCCACCAGCGGCCTCGGCTACATGATGTTCCAGGCCCAGAACTACGGCCAGTCGGACGTCATCCTGGTCGGCCTGCTGATCTACGGCGTCTTCGGCCTGGTCTCCGACAGCGCGGTCCGTCTCGTCGAACGGAGGGTGCTGTCATGGCGCCGCACGCTCAGCAGCTGACCACCGCGCCCGCCGTCCAGCTCCGGGGTCTCACACGGTCGTTCGACGGCCGTACGGTCCTCGACGACATCGACCTCGACCTGCCCGCCGGACAGTTCACGGCCCTGCTGGGGCACAGCGGCTCCGGCAAGAGCACGCTGCTGCGGGCCATCGCGGGCCTGGACCACGAGGTCGTCGGAAGCGGCCGGCTCTGCGCCCCGGAGCGGGTGTCGGTCGTCTTCCAGGACTCCCGGCTGCTGCCCTGGCGGCGGGTCCTCGACAACGTGCTGCTCGGCACGAACGGCAAGGAAGCGGCCGAGAAAGGCCGCGAAGCCCTCGCCGAGGTGGGCCTGAAAGGCCGCGAACGCGCCTGGCCCAACGAGCTGTCCGGCGGCGAGGCCCAGCGCGCCGCCCTGGCCCGCTCTCTGGTCCGCGAGCCCGAACTCCTCCTCGCCGACGAACCGTTCGGCGCGCTGGACGCGCTCACCCGGATCCGGATGCACGTGCTGCTCAGGGAGCTGTGGGAGCGCCACCGCCCCTCGGTGCTCCTGGTCACCCACGACGTGGACGAGGCGATCGTCCTCGCCGACCGGGTGCTCGTGCTCGACCAGGGCCGGATCGGTCTCGACCTGACCATCGACCGCCCCCACCCGCGCTCCTACCGGGAGCCGGTACTGAGTGAATACCGGGAGCGCCTTCTTGCCGCTCTCGGTGTGACGGAGGACCACGCATGACCCGCCGACTCCACCTCAACGCCTTCCTGATGAACACCGGCCATCACGAGGCGTCGTGGCGGCTGCCGGAGAGCGACCCGTACGCCCACGTCGAACTCGCCCACTACGTCGAGCTGGCCCGGATCGCCGAACGCGGCACCTTCGACTCCCTCTTCCTGGCCGACGGACCCCAGTTGTGGAGCAACCTCGCCCAACGGCCCGCCGGCGCCCTGGAACCGCTCACCCTGCTCACCGCACTGGCGACGGCCACCGAGCACATCGGCCTGATCGCCACGGCGTCCACGTCCTACAACTCCCCCTACAACCTTGCCCGCAAGTTCGCCTCTCTCGACATCATCAGCGGCGGTCGGGCGGGCTGGAACATCGTCACCACGGCGGGTACGGAGGCCGCCCGCAACTTCGGCCTCGACGCCGAGCCCGCGCACGCCGAACGGTACGCGCGCGCCGCCGAGTTCCTGGACGTCTCGCTCAAGCTCTGGGACAGCTGGGAGGACGACGCGATCGTCGCCGACAAGGCGGTCGGCGTGTGGGGCGACGACGCCAAGATCCACCCGCCGCGCCACCAGGGAACGTACTTCCGGGTCGAGGGCGCCCTCAACGTGCCCCGTTCGCCGCAGGGTTACCCGCTGCTCGTACAGGCGGGGTCGAGTGAGGACGGCAAGACGTTCGCGGCGCGCTACGCGGAGGCGGTGTTCACCGCACAGCAGACCCTCGCCGACGCCCAGGCCTTCTACACGGACCTCAAGTCCCGTACGGCGGAGGCAGGTCGGGACCCCGAGCACATCAAGGTGCTGCCCGGCATCGTCCCGGTGCTCGGCTCGACGGAGGCCGAGGCGCGGGCGAACGAGCAGGTCCTGGAGGACCACATCGTGTACACGCACGGCGTGGACCGTCTGGAGCACCTGCTGCAACTGGAGCCCGGAACCCTGGAGTTGGACGCCCAGCTTCCCTCGGACCTGCCTCCCGAGGACGTCATCGAGGGCGCCAAGAGCCGCTACACCCTCGTCGTCGAACTCGCCCGCCGCGAACGGCTCACCGTACGGCAGCTGATCGGGCGGCTCGGCGGCGGGCGCGGGCACCTCACCTTCGCCGGCACGCCGGAGCAGGTCGCCGACGCGATCGAGGAGTGGTTCACGCGCGGCGCCGCCGACGGCTTCAACATCATGCCCGCCGTACTTCCCTCCGGCCTCGGTCTGTTCGTCGACCACGTCGTCCCGATCCTGCGCGCCCGCGGCCTGCTCCGCACGGAGTACGGACCGCGCCGGACCCTCCGGGAGCGCTACGGCCTTCCCCGCCCCGCCAACCAGTACCTCCAGCCCGCTCTCGTCTGAAAGGACCCCGCATGTCCATCGAGATCAGCAAGGTCACCGCGAACATAGGCGCCCGCGTCTCCGGCGTGGACATCTCCAAGCCGCTCGACGAGGAACAGGTCACCGCGATCCGCGAGGCCCTCAACGTCCACAAGGCCCTGGCCTTCGACGACGTGCACCTCGACGACGAGGGCCAGCAGGCCTTCGCCCGCCACTTCGGCGACCTCACCACCGCCCACCCGACGGTGGCCGCCGTCGACGGTGCCCCGAACGTGCTCCCCGTCGACAGCGAGCGCGGGCGCGCCAACCACTGGCACACCGACGTGACCTTCGTCCTCAACCCGCCCCAGGCCAGCACCCTGCGCAGCATCACGATCCCGCCGTACGGCGGCGAGACCCTGATCTCCAGTTCGGCGGCCGCCTACCGGGACCTGCCCGCCCCGCTGCGCGCGCTCGCCGACACCCTGTGGGCCGAGCACACCAACGACTACGACTACGCGGTGCCTGACGAGCAGATCGACGAGGAACAGGCTGCCCAGCGCGCCCAGTTCACGTCCATCAAGTTCCGTACCGCCCATCCCGTCGTCCGGGTCCACCCGCTGACCGGCGAGCGCGGGCTGTTCATCGGCGGGTTCGCGCAGCGGATCGTCGGGCTGCCGGTGGGCGAGTCCCGCAAGCTGCTCGACCTGTTCCAGTCGTACGTCACCCGGCCGGAGAACATCCTGCGCTGGCGCTGGTCCCCGAACCAGCTGGTCCTGTTCGACAACCGGATCACCCAGCACTACGCGGTCGACAACTACGACGGCCTGCCGCGCCGCCTGCACCGGGTGACCGTCGCCGGTGACGTGCCGGTCGGCATCGAGGGCAAGGAGAGCTACTCGATCGAGGGCGACGCCTCGCACTACACGTCCGTGGCCGAGTAACACGCACTACACGTCCGTGGCCGAGTAACACGCACTGCACGTCCGTGGCCGAGTAACACGCACTACACGTCCGTGGCCGAGTAACACGCACTACGCGTCCGTGGCCGAGTAAAGGAAATCTCACGCTCCGTGCCCCGGGTGTCCGCATAGTGGGCAGCCTCTCCCCCTGAGCGGAGAGGCTGCCCAGACTGTGGGCGTTTTTGCCCACTCGCACGTAAGGGACCACCCGCTCTCATGTCCCGCACCACCCTCGACACCCCACCCACCGCTCCCGACGCAAACGCCCCGCTGTCCCACGGCCTCAAGCAGCGCCATCTGTCGATGATCGCCCTCGGCGGCGTGATCGGCGCCGGTCTCTTCGTCGGGTCCGGCGCTGGGATCGCCGCCGCCGGACCGTCGATCGTGATCGCGTACGCGGTCTCCGGTCTGCTGGTCATGCTGGTGATGCGGATGCTCGGCGAGATGTCTGCCGCGTATCCGTCCTCGGGCTCGTTCTCGGCGCACGCCGAGCGGGCGATCGGACCGTGGGCGGGCTTCACCGCGGGGTGGTCCTTCTGGGTGCTGCTCTGCACGGCCGTCGGGCTGGAGGGGATCGGGGCGGCGAAGATCGTCACCGGCTGGCTGCCGGGTACACCCGAGTGGGCCTGGGTCGCCCTGTTCATGGTGGTCTTCTGTGTCGCGAACCTCGCCGCCGTGAAGAACTTCGGCGAGTTCGAGTTCTGGTTCGCCGCGCTGAAGGTCGGCGCGATCGGCCTGTTCCTGGTGCTGGGCGTACTGGCCGTCGCGGGCGTGCTCCCCGGCACGGACTCCCCCGGCACCTCGAACCTCACCGGCCAGGGCGGCTTCCTCCCGCACGGCAGCGAGGGGCTGGTCGTCGGTCTGCTCGCGTCGGTCTTCGCGTACGGCGGTCTGGAGACGGTCACCATCGCGGCGGCCGAGTCGGAGAATCCGGTCCAGGGCGTCGCGCGTGCCGTCCGTACGGCGATGTGGCGCATCGCGCTCTTCTACATCGGCTCCATGGCGGTCATCGTCACGCTGGTCCCCTGGGATTCGAAGGAGGTCGTCGAGAAGGGCCCGTACGTCGCCGCCCTCGACCACCTGGGCATCCCGGGCGCCGGCCAGCTGATGAACGTGGTCGTGTTCGTCGCGCTGCTGTCGGCGATGAACGCCAACATCTACGGCTCCTCGCGCATCGCCTACTCGCTGGTGGAGCGCGGCCAGGGGCCGAAGGCCCTCGGCAGGGTCTCGGCCGGGGTCCCGCGCGTCGCGGTGCTCGTCTCCTGCGTCTTCGGCTTCGTGTGCGTGCTGCTGAGCTACTGGCGGCCGGACGACGTCTTCCCCTGGCTGCTGAACATGATCGGCGCGGTGATCCTGGTCGTGTGGATCTTCATCGCGGTCTCACAGCTGCTGCTGCGGCGCCGGGTGGAGCGCGAGGCACCGGAGAAGCTGATCGTGCGGATGTGGCTGTTCCCGGCGCTGACCTGGATGGCGCTGGCCGGCATGGCCGCGATCTTCGTCCTGATGGCCAGGCAGCCGGACACCCGGGTGCAGCTGTACTCGACGGGCGGCATGACGCTGTTCCTGGCGGCCGTCGGATACGCCTGGCAGCGGGCACGCGCGGCCCGCTGACCGTTCCCCCGAAAGGCCCTCGCGCGACCCGCACGAGGGCCTTTTTGTTGCCAGCGTGCACTTGCAAATGGCATGCAATAAGGTCTTACGAGGCCGGAGGGGACCGGTGTGGGTGAGCTCGCGGACGCGATCACCGAGTCGTTCGGCTCCTTCGCCGGGTTCAGGGCACAGCTGACGAAGGCCGCCGCGACCACCCAGGGCTCCGGCTGGGGCGTCCTCGCCTCGAACGTCTTGCCGCCGACCCCCTGAGGCGGGTATGAAACGTCCTGCTCGTGATCGTCTTCTCACCTTTCACGTGGCAGGCGGAGAAACGGAGGGCCCCTGCGAGGACGTGACTCGCGGGGACCCTTCTCCTGCATACACCGCCCGCGTCAGGCGCAGGGCACGTTGAACGACAGCAGCGCGGCGGCACCGTCCGTCATACGGAGTTCGGTGATCGCGGCGTTGCGCAGCCGCGGGAGGACCCTGCGGTACTCGCCCAGGGGGATGGACAGCAGCGAGCAGAGCACCAGCCGGAGCAGGGTGTTGTGGGCGACGACCAGGACGCGTTCGCCGTGGTGCGCGGCCGCGATCCGGCGCAGGACGGCCGCCCCGCGGGCCGCCGCGGTGCGCGGGTCCTCCGCCTCCGGGAAGGGGTACGACACCGGGTCGACCCGGAACGCCTTCGCCCGGGCGGGGTTCTCGGCCTCGAACTCGGCGAGGGTGCGGCCCTCCACCACCCCGAAGTCGCATTCGCGCAGTGCGGGTTCGCGGTGCGCGGTGAGACCGAGGGCGCGGCAGGCGGGCTCGGCCGTGGCGACGGCGCGCGAGAGGGTCGACGTCCAGACGGCGTCCACGGGATGCGCCGCGGCCCAGCGGCCGAGCGCCTCGGCCTGGGCGTGCCCCTCGTCGGCGAGGGGGACGTCACTCACTCCGGCGTAGCGGTTCTCGGCATGCCAGACGGTCCGGCCGTGCCGGGCGAGCAGCAGGGTCGTGCTCACTGAGGCTGCGGGACTCACGGCGCTGTGGGTCATGCTCGTCGTACTCATGACCCGCCAGTATCCCGGTCGGGGCGCGCCCGCGTGTGCGCTCCGACGGAAGCCCACCGTCCGGGTTGTTCGGAAGTGCCGCGAAGGCCCCGCGAGGAGCGAAAAGGAGCCTCACGGGGCCTTACGGTATGCGGGCTTCCGGGGCATCGTTGCGGGATGCCGAGGGAAATGACGTACCCCTGCTACACGTGCGGGTCCTACCAGCCGCACCGCCAGCCCCGGGACGACCGGGAGCGGAACATCATCCGCAAGCTGGCGAACCTCCAGAAGCCGAACGCGTATGTGGACGACTACTGGATCTGCGGCCGCACCGACTTCGACTGCCGCAACATCCGCACGGCGTCGAGGGTCAAGCCGTTCGACCCGCCCCAGAAGATGCCCGAGCCGGAATGACTCCTGGCGGCTCTTACAGGTTGCTGAAGTCCGGGCCCTTCGTGCGGGTCCGCTTGATCTCGTAGAAACCGGGGGTCGAGGCGACCAGCAGCGTGCCGTCCCACAGCCTGGCCGCGGCCTCGCCCTGCGGGGTGGGCGTGACGACCGGGCCGAAGAAGGCGATCTGCTCGCCGTCGTCGCCGGGGAGCGCGATCACCGGGGTGCCGACCTCCTGGCCGACCTTGTCGATGCCCTCCTTGTGGGAGGCGCGCAGCTCGGCGTCGAACTCGAAGTCCTCCTGGTCGGCGTAGTCGAGCAGGGAGGCCGGGAGGCCGACGTCCTCGAGCGCGCCCGCGATCGCCTCGATGGTCGCGCCCTCGCCCTGGTTGTGGATACGGGTGCCGAGCGCGGTGTAGAGCGGGCCGAGGACGTCCTCGCCGTGCTTCTGCCAGGCGGCGGTGGCCACCCGGATCGGCTTCCAGGCCTTGGTGGCGAGCATGTCCCGGTACTCCTCGGGCAGCTGGTCCAGCTTGTCCTCGTTGAGGACCGCGAGGCTCATGATGTGCCAGCGGACCTCGATGTCCCGGACCTTCTCCACTTCCAGCACCCAGCGCGAGGTCATCCAGGCCCAGGGGCACAGCGGGTCGAACCAGAAGTCGACGGGGGTCTTGGTGGAGGCGGTCTCGGGCATGGTTCTCCTCGGAAAGCGGTGTTTCCCGCAGCAACACCGGAGGTCGCTCGCCTCATTCCCGGGTGTCCCCGCCTCGTTCCCGGCTGTCCCGCGTCAGGGGCACATGGCAGGATCGCTCCTGTCCAGCCGTGTCCGCCGTCGGATGCCGGACATCCGTTCCGCAGTATCCATATCCATTCCGTGACGCCCCGAGGGAGTGCCGCCCGTGCCCGGTGACAATCTGACCCGCGACGAGGCCCAGGAGCGGGCAGCGCTGCTGTCCGTGGACGGGTACGAGGTCTCCCTCGACCTGCGCTCCGCCCTGGGCGACATCGAGGCCGAGCCGCGCACGTTCCGCTCGGTGACCACGATCCGCTTCCGCTGCGCGCAGCCCGGCGCCGCGAGCTTCGCCGATCTGCTCGCACCGAGCGTCAACGCCGTGTCGCTCAACGGCAAGGACCTGGACCCCGGCGAGGTCTTCGACGGCTCCCGCATCCGGCTGGAGGACCTCCGGGCCGACAACGAGCTGGTCGTCGACGCGCAGTGCGCCTACTCCCGTACCGGCGAGGGCATGCACCGCTTCGTCGACCCCGAGGACGGCGAGGTCTACCTCTACACCCAGTACGAGCCCGCCGACTCCCGGCGCGTCTTCGCGAACTTCGAGCAGCCGGACCTCAAGGCCCCCTTCCGCTGCGAGGTGCGGGCCCCGGAGGGGTGGACGGTCTGGAGCAACGGCGTCGGTGAACTCGTCGACGGTGTGTGGAGGTTCGCCGAGACCAAGCCGATCTCCACCTACATCACCGCGTTCGTGGCGGGCCCGTACCACTACGTCACGGACAGCTACGCGCGTACCTTCGAGGACGGTACGACGCTGGAGATCCCGCTCGGCGCGATGTGCCGCAAGGGTCTGGCGCCCCACTTCGACTCCGACGACGTGTTCCTGGTGACCAAGCAGGGGCTCGACTTCTTCCACGACCACTTCGACTACCCGTACCCGTTCGGGAAGTACGACCAGGCGTTCGTGCCCGAGTACAACCTCGGCGCGATGGAGAACCCGGGGCTCGTCACCTTCCGCGAGGAGTACATCTTCCGCGGCAAGGTGACACAGGCGTCGTACGAGGGCCGGGCCAACGTCATCCTGCACGAGATGGCGCACATGTGGTTCGGCGACCTCGTCACCATGGAGTGGTGGGACGACCTCTGGCTCAAGGAGTCCTTCGCCGACTTCATGGGCGCGTTCGCGCTGGTCGGGGCGACCCGCTTCGAGAACGGCTGGATCACCTTCGCCAACCGCCGCAAGGCCTGGGCGTACCGTGCCGACCAGCTGCCCTCCACCCACCCCGTCACGGCCGACATCCGTGACCTCCAGGACGCCAAGCTCAACTTCGACGGGATCACGTACGCGAAGGGGGCGAGCGTGCTCAAGCAGCTCGTCGCGTACGTCGGCCAGGACGCGTTCCTGGAGGGCGCGCGCCGCTACTTCAAGCGGAACGCGTACGGCAACACGCGCCTCGGTGATCTGCTGTCGGCGCTGGAGGAGACCAGCGGACGCGATCTGGCCACCTGGTCGCGGGGGTGGCTCCAGACGGCCGGGGTGAACTCCCTCACCCCGCAGGTGATCCTGAGCGCCGAGGGCCGCATCACCGAGCTGGCCGTGCTCCAGGAGGCCCCAGAGTCGCACCCCGAACTGCGCCCGCACCGCGTCGCGGTGGGCCTGTACCGGCGTGAGGACGCCGACGGCTCCTTGGTGCGGTACGCGCGCACCGAGGTGGACGTCGTCGGCCCCCGTACGGTGGTCGAGGAGCTGGTCGGCGCGGACGCCCCCGAGCTGGTTCTCGTCAACGACGACGACCTCACGTACTGCAAGATCCGCTTCGACGAGAACTCGCTGGCCACGCTGCGCGAGAGGCTCGGCGACATCACCGACCCGCTCGCCCGCGCGCTGTGCTGGTCGGCGCTGTGGAACCTCACCCGGGACGCGCTGATGCCGGCCCGGGACTTCGTGGGCCTGGTGCTGAGCTTCGCGGGCCGCGAGTCCGACATCGGCGTCCTGCAGATGCTGCACGCCTGGGCGCACTCGGCGCTCGTCCACTACGCGGCCCCCGGCTGGCGTGCGGAGGGCGGCCGGCTGCTCGCCCAGGGCGCCCTGAAGGAGCTGCGGCTCGCCGAGCCCGGCAGCCAGCACCAGCTGACCTGGGCCCGTTTCTTCGCGACGGTCGCCTCCGACCAGGCCGATCTGCAACTGCTGCTGCACCTCCTCGAGGGCACCGCCAAGGTCGACGGCCTGGACGTCGACCAGGAGCTGCGCTGGGCGTTCCTGGAACCGCTGGCCGCGCACGGCGTCGCCGACGAGTCCCTCCTCGCCGCCGAACTGGCCCGCGACGACACGGCCTCCGGCAAGCGCCACCAGGTCCGCTGCCTCGCCGCCCGCCCCTCGGCGGCGGTCAAGGCCCAGTCCTGGGCGCAGGTCGTCGAGTCGGACGCGCTGTCCAACGCGCTGGTCGAGGCGACCATCGCGGGCTTCGCGCAGCCCTCCCAGCGGGAACTGCTGGCCCCCTACGCCGCGAAGTACTTCGCGGCCATCGAACGCGTCTGGGCCGAGCGGTCCATCCAGATCGGCATGGACGTCGTCAAGGGCCTGTTCCCGTCCCTCCGGGACTCCCAGGAGACCCTGGACGCTACGGACGCCTGGCTCACCGCCCACGAGGACGCGGCACCGGCCCTGCGCCGTCTGGTCCTGGAGGCGCGGGACGACCTGGCGCGCGCCCTGCGGGGACAGGCGTGCGACACGGCGGCGGGGTCGTAGCGACAACGGCCGGGAAGTGACGGGGCCCCGGGTCGCCCATGCGGCCGCCCGGGGCCCCGTTACCGAACCCGCGCACCGGGCCCCGTAACCCCGATCCGGACCAGCGTCTTTCGGCAGTCGAACGCCCGTACTTTAGGGCGAGCTTGTCCAGATTTGTCGACAGGCGTGTAACAGCGGTTAGGGGACGGATCGGGCGCGGGAAACCCCCGGTCATGAACCACAACACCCCACTCTCCCCCCACCCCCTCCGCCACCTGTCCCACACGCAGCGGCGGGTCCTGACCGCTGCCCAGCTGCGCACCCACGGCGTCACGGCCGCCGACACGAACGAGCGGTGCCGGCCGGGCGGCCCCTGGCAGCAGATCCTCCCCGGCGTCTTCCTCCTCCACCCGGGGCCGCCCACCTCCGAGGAACGCCTGCACGCCGTCCTGCTGTTCGCGGGCCGCACCGCCGCAAGCGAGCCGGCGCCGGGCATCCCCGTCCAGCCGGGCGCCGAGGAACCGCACGCCCCGCGACCGTACGCGGACGCGCTGATCACGGGCCTGGCGGCGCTGACCCTGCACGGATTCACCTCGTCGCCCCCGCTGACCTCCCTCGACAAGATCGACGTCCTGGTCCCCCGGCTGCGCCGGCTGCGCTCGCACGGCTGCGCCCACATCGTCCGTACGCCTTCGCTGCCCGCCCCCTCGTACCTCACGGGTGTCCCGGTCGCCCCCGTGCCGCGCGCCCTCGCCGACGCGGTGGCAAAGCTGTCGGACGCGGGCGCGGTACGGCGGCTGCTGACGGAGGCGGTGCGCGCCGGGCACTGCGAACCGGCCTCGGTGGTACGTGAGTTGACGCAGGCCCGGCTGCTGAGCCGGCCGCACGTGGTGGACGCGGTGGACTCACTGCTGGCGGAGGGCCGGGCGATCGCGGAGGACCGCCTCTATCGGATGGTGCGGGAGTACGGCCTGCCCGACCCGGTCTGGAACATCGACCTGCGCCTGCCGGGCGGACCCCACCTGGGCGGCCTCGACGCGTACTGGCCCGAGCAGGCGGTGGCCATGGAGCTGGACACCCGGACGCCCCGGCAGGGACACCGGCAAGGCCATGACCAGGACGACGACGCCCTCTGGTCGGAGTACGCCCGCAAGCGCGAGCACCTGGAGCGGCTCGGCATCACGGTCGTCCACATCACCCCGCGGAAGCTGCGCGAGGCGATGGAGCAGCAGGCGGCGGTGGTCCGCACCGCGCTGATGGCGGCGAACGACCGGGAACCGGCGGCGTATGTCGTGGTCCTGCCCCGGTAGTGACGGACCGGGGCGGTACCAGGAGGGGAGAGGAGGGGCCGCCGGAGATCCGGCGGCCCCTCCTCGTGCGTGCGCCCGTGGCGAACCTCCGGCTCGGACCTGCGTCAAGGGGGCAGTTCAGGGGCCTACTTGCCGCAGAACTCCCCCTCGATCACCGCATCGCTGTCCCCCGACCAGTCCCCGTTGAAGTTGAAGGCCAGGGAGTGGCGGCCGTCCGCCGTCGTCACGGCGGAGGACGTCGAGCCGTGGATGCCGCCGTCGTGGCCCCACACATGGACCCCGCAGCCGAGCTTGCGGTCGATGAGACCCAGGCCGTAGCGGGCGCCCGGGATCTCGGCGGCCTTCACCGTGGTCTTCATCTCCTTCAGCTGCTTCGGCGGAAGGAGGCGGCCGCCCAGCAGGGCCGCGTAGAAGCGGTTCAGGTCGGCGGAGTCGGAGATCATCTCCCCGGCCGAGGAGGCCAGGGAAGGGTTGAGCCGCGTGACGTCGTACGTCGGTCCTGTCGTCGTCCGGGCCAGTTTGGAGTACGCGTGGCTGCTGGGCCGTGGGAGTGCCGTCCGCGTGCCGGGGACGGACGTGGCGCGCAGGCCGAGCGGTTCGATGACGCGGCGGCGGATCTCGGCGGCGTAGGAGTGGCCGGTGACCTTCTCGATCACCATGCCGGCCAGCACGTAGTTGGTGTTGGAGTAACTCCAGGACGTGCCCGGCGCGAAGAGCGGTTCGTGGGTCATCGCGATCGCCACGAGCTGCTCGGGTGTCTTCGTGTCGTAGCGGTGTTCGAGGAAGCCGTCCTTCAGGAAGTACGTGCGGGCGAAGTCCTCGTCCGCCGTGTAGTTGAAGATGCCGCTGGTGTGGTCGAGGAGCTGCCGGACGGTGATCCGGCGTCCGTCGTTGCCGTGGCCCCGGACCACGCCCGGGAGCCACTTCTCCACCTTGTCGTCCAGCGACAGCCGCCGCTCCGCCTCCAGTTGCAACAGCACCGTCGACACGAACGTCTTCGTGATGCTGCCCACGCGGTAGTGGTCGGCCGTGCCGCGGGGCGTGCGCGTCCGCACGTCGCCCACGCCCGCCGTGGCCGACCACGTGCCGCCGGTGTCCCGCGCCGTCGCCGTCACGCCCGGTACTCCGTCCTTCACCGCGGCGTCCATGGCGGCGCGGGTCGCACCGTGGTGGCCGGCCCCGGCGGGAGCCGCCACCGCGGGCCCCGCCAGAGCGGCCGCAAGCGCCACCGCCGTCGCCGCCACCAGTCCCGTACGCACTGACATGCCGTTCCCCCTTCACCGGTGGACCTGGTCGGGGGGAGGGACTCGGCGGGCCGGTGTGAAGGTTGCCCGCATGTACGCCAGTTGAGTGGATTTCGGCCGTTCTTCGGGCTTCCTCAGGCCTTCTTCAGTACGAGCTCCGTGTTGCGGTCCCGCGAGGCGCCGGCCAGCTCCGTGCTGCGGCCCGGGGAGTTGAAGGCGAGTTCGCGGTAGAGGGCCGCGAGCCCGGTCTGGCTGAGGTCGGAGAAGTCCGTACGGTGCGGGGCCGCGGACTCGATGAGGGTGGTGAAGAGGGAGAGCGTGCCGTCCTTGTTGTCGACGACCTCGATGATGCGGGCGAGGTGCGGGAAGTCGACGTGGGAGGCGGTGTTGATCTCCCAGAAGGAGCCGTGGTCCGGCGCGGAGTGCGCGATGATCTCGTTCTTGTGGGTGTGGCCGTTCACCCAGGCCAGCACCTTGCGGTGCTTGGCGAGCGTGGCGACCACGTCCTGGCCGCCGTGGCGCTTGTCGCTCGGGTGCGCGGGGTCGGTGCGGCGGTTGGTCATCGACTTGCTGGTGTGGTGGCTGAAGACGATGGCGTACGAGTCCTTGTTGTCGCTCAGCGTCTTGTCCAGCCAGCGCAGCTGGGTCGTCCCGATGGAGCCCATGTAGTGGCCGCCCGGGTCGGTGGTGTCGATGCTGATCCCGATGATGTCGTCGGAGATGCGGAAGGCGTAGTACTGGGTGCCCGCGGCGAGGTTGGCCTGTGAGTAGCCGTGGCCGATCGGGCCGGGGCCGGTGTGCGCGGGGTCGAGGTGCGCCTTGAGGTATTCGGCGGGCGTGAAAGGGGCGCGCGACTCGTCCGGGGTGACCGAGCGCAGCTGCCGCGCGTGCGCCTTGAGGAGGTCCCTGAGCTGGGTGCCCTTGGGGTCCTTGTCGTTCTTGATGGCGGCGCGCAGGGCGACGCTCGCCGAGGCGGGCAGCGTCATCAGCTTCTTGCCGCCGACGGCGAACTCGGCGAGGAAGGAGTCGCCGTGCCGGTAGCAGCCCAGCGGCAGCGCGTCGTGGTTGCCGACCGTGGAGTACCAGGGCAGGCCGAGGCCGGGGCTGCGCAGCTCACGGATGGCGGCCGCGAGGAAGCCGTGCAGGTGCGGGAAGCCGCGCTGCTTGTCGGCGTCGCGCAGGGCCGCGTCCGGCTGCCAGTACAGCTTGAGGCCGCTGTTCTGGACGCCCTCGTAGTGGCGCGGGTCGCCGCTGTTGGGGCTGATCCGGCCCCCGCTCATGACCTTCAGGAACCAGTCCAGTTCCGTCTTGGAGTTGTTGTCCGTGTTGTCCCCGGTGGTCATGACGAAGTGCAGCGGGGAGCCGGTGACGGGGGCGCCCCGCAGCGCGTTGACCCGCTCGACGAGCGAGACGGCGCCGGCCACGGTCAGCGACTCGTGCGGACGCCAGGCGTTCGCGGCGCCGGTACGCAGGTACTCGAGCCGCAGCGGGTGCTGGACGTCGATCAGGTGCAGGTCGGTGAACTGCACGAACGCGGCGAGCGCGGTGCGCCGGTCGGCCCGGCCCGACTTGGCCGCGGCCAGGTCGCCGCGTACGACCCGCTTCCAGGCGGGGCCGTCACCGAGCCGCCGGTAGCCGCCCGAGCCGGAGCGCGGCGCGGCCACGCTCTCCAGGGTGGTGCCGCGCTCGTAGGGAGCGAGGGGGTCGGCGGGCGCCATGGGGGTCCCCCCGCTCGAGCGAAGCCGAGAGTGGGGGAGGGACGCGGCGACGGCCGACTCGCCGGTGCCGGTGGTGGCGGCGTGCGCCTCGGAGTCGGGCCGCAGGGCGTAGCCGATGCCCGCGGAGAGCGTCACCGCCCCGGTGGCGGCGAGCAGGGTACGGCGGTTCATGGCGGCGGAAGTGGCGACAGAGCGTATGCGCGACATGGCGCGGTCTCCCCGAGTGCGAACGCGTCGGCAGTGGTCGCGGGGGGTTCGTTGCGGTAACTCCCCGCTCACACTGGATCGTTGGCACCGCGGGTGACCTGGACGTTAACGAGGCGGCAACTGCCGACGCCGATCACCGTACGTGGATCTTGGAGCAACCTGCGCGCCCACGTCCCCTCTCCGAACGGCCGGGACGCGGTCACTCCGTGTTCATTTTCCGGGGTAGGGGACCGGTTCCCCACCGCTGCCTGCGTTGCGGCTACTTCCCCGCCTCTTCGGAACCGGCGCGGCCGAGGGGCGGTCGTTCCCGCCACAGCCGCAGTCCCACGTCGACCAGTGCGACCCGGTCGAGGGCGGGTACCTCGTCGAGGGGGTGCCAGGCCGCCATGTCGGTGGAGCCGTTCGTCTCGTGGCGCAGTTCGCCGCCGGTGACACGGGCCTCGTAGACGATCCGCAGGGCGTGGAAGTCGTTGGGCGAGCCGAGCCGGCGCGGGTGCGAACGCAGTACGGAGTCGACGCCGAGCAGCGCGAGGGGCTCGACGGCGTAGCCCGTCTCCTCCTCGGCCTCGCGGATGACGGTGTCGTAGGGGTCCTCGCCGTGGTCCATGCCGCCGCCGGGCAGGGTCCACCGCCTGCTTCCGTCACCCGCGACCCAGCGGGCCAGCAGCATCCGCCCGTCCCGCACGCATACGGCGTAGGCCGCCACCCTCAACTGCTTCGGCATGCCCAGACGTTACGGCACGGTGGCACGGCAAGTCGCCTACGGCAGAGACGGGTTGGCCGGTGAGTACTCCGGCGGCGACCAGCGGCGGATCGGGCTGGCGGCAGGCGTCTGCACGACCTCGGTGACGGTGAAGCCGACCGTGCGCTCCCCGTCGGCCGCGTACTCCGTGCGTGCCGTGCCCGTCAGTTGCAGCACCGTCCCCGACACCCAGTCCAGGAAGAGCAGCCCCGCCCTCGGGTCCGTCTCCAGGTTGCCGAGGGTCAGGAACATGGAGTTGCCGGGGTAGTCGCGCCAGTGCAGTTGGTTCGGTGAAGTGACGTGGACGAAACCGGGGTTGCCGCCCCGGTGGCTGGCGTCGGCGCCGTGCGCGTGGACGGTGGCCAGGAAGAAGGTGTCGGCGGACTCGACGGACCGCCGCTGCCCGGGGGTGAGTCCTGCGGACCGGCGGGGCGTGCCGGGCGGACGCTCGACCTTCTCGTACGACTCCCTCTTCTGCAGGTACTTCGGGCAGTTGGAGAAGACCTGGTCGGCCTCGACGGCGAAGCCGCGGGGGGTCGGGCGGGCCCGTCCGTTGAGTCGCATACGGCGGCGGGTGCGCGGGTCGAGCGCGATCGTGCCGACGGAGGTGCCCGGGGTGGCGAGCGCCCGCGCCAGCGGGTCGCTCTCGCGCAGGCCGCCGCCCGTGACCGAGATCTGCCGGACACCCGTGGCCCGCACGAACCCGGGCTCGCCGGTGAGCAGCGAGGCCCACACCGCTCCGCCCGCCGGATCGGCCGCGCCCAGCACCAGCATCGGCTGGAGTTCGAGGAAGGCGGCGGCCACGGGGCGGATGCCCTGTCCGACGGACCGCCCCACATGGTCGGCGGCCTCGCGCACTCCCACCCGGTCCTGTACGGCCCGTGAGCCTGAGTGGTACGTCATGACGCGCCCCGCTCTCCACAGCTCCTAGAAGAATCCGCAGGTGGGGGCGGTGGCGGACGGCACCGGGGCCCCCTCCGCCCCGCTCGGCGCGTAGACCTCGAGGCGGGTGCCGTCGGGGTCGTGGAAGAAGATGCCGCCGGATACCGAACCCTCACGGTGGGCGACCACGCCCTCGTACGCGAAGTCGACGCCATAGTCGCGCAGGGCCGTCTCGTACTCCCTGACCTGGTCGACCGAGTCCACTTCGAGGGCGAGGTGGTGCAGGCCGGCGTGGGCCTTGTCGTACGACCCCTGCGCCTGCTGCCAGAGGGTGAGCACCGGGCGGCCGTCTCCGGCGAGCGAGCCGAGGAACGCGTACCGCCGTTCCTCCTCCTTGCCCTCGGCGATCACTCCGAAGCCGAGGACGTCGCGGTAGAAGGCGAGCGAGCGGTCGAGGTCGGTGACGTTCAGGCCGATGTGGCCGGTGCGCAAGGTCATGACGGTCCCGTCTGTCGTTGGCCGCCCCACAGAGGAGCTAACCCTTGTAATTGACATTAAAGGTTAGAATGAAGGGCGTCAACCAGTGACCTACCCTTGAGCGGTTAGCACTGAAGGGAGCCCCTCATGCCCACCACCGCCGATCCCCGTCCGCTCACCGGGGAGCCGGTCTCGCTCGACCTGCTCAACACCCGCTGGAACCGCGAGGGAGTGACGCAGGACCTGCTGACGGACACCGAGGGCCTGGCGGTGTGGCTGGCGGCGAACGGGCTGGACTTCCCGGCCGACGACGCCGTGCTGCTGCACGTACGGGAGGCCCGTGACGCCCTGCGCTCGGCCGTCGACGGCACCCTGGAGGAAGCCGCCGCCGGGATCGACGCCGTCCTCGCGCACGGCCGCGTCCGCGTGACGCTGACCGGACAGGGACCCGGCGAGGAGGCGGAGTTCGGCGACCCGTCCTGGGGGCCCGCCTGGCTCGCCGCCCGCGACTACCTCGGACTGCTCGCCACCGCCCCCGACCGCATCCGCCGCTGCGCCCACGACTCCTGCATCCTGCATTTCTTCGACACCTCGCGGAACGGCACCCGCCGCTGGTGCTCGATGGCGGCCTGCGGTAACCGCGCGAAGGCGTCCCGTCACTACGCGCGCACACGGGAGGCCTGAGCGGCCGGCAGCGGGCGACGGGCGACCGGGGGTCGACTGACCTTCCTTGTCGATGTCCTGTCATACCGCACTTTGACCGTCATGGCGTATGGCGGAATTACGCCATGGTTCCATCCCGCCTCGGTCAACTCTCCCCAAACAACTGCCCCTTAGGTAAAGCTGAGCGGTCATCCGGGTCCACATACCGGACTGATGTGATCGTGTCCCGTGGGAACGTCGGGACCGGTCACTCCACGCTCGTTCCTTTACCTACAAGGGATGCTGATGACCGATCCTCAGCGCGCACCGATATCGGGCGCGAGACGCGTGGCCCGCGTCGCCGTGGCCGCAGGTCTGATGGCCGCGCTCTCCGCGGCCGGGCCGATACCCATGGCCTTCTCCGCGGACCACGCACCCGCCACGCCCGATCCGGGCACCAAGTCCGCGAGCGCCAAGCTCGGTTCGAACGACGCGGACCTCCTCGCCGAGGCCAAGGCCGACGGCGCCAAGAACGTCACGATGATGATCGCCACCGCTCCCGGGCAGACCGAGCAGGTCGCCCAGGAGATGGACGCGGTCAAGGGCGGCTCCGTCGGCCAGACGTACGACAAGGTCGGTTACGTCCGGGCCACGGTCCCGACCGCCAAGGCCGACGCGGCCATCGCCGCCGCCGCCAAGCTGACCTCGGTGCACGGCATCGACCTGCGCCAGGACATCGCGCTCGACGACCCGACGCCGAGCGCCGACACGGCCAAGGGCGCCTCTTCGAAGGCCACGAAGACCTACGCCGCGCCCGACAAGAACACCCCCGCCGAGAACCCGTACAACCCGTCCTTCGAGACGGGCGCCGTCGACTTCGTGAAGAAGAACCCGAAGGCGGACGGCCGGGGCATCACCATCGGCATCCTCGACTCCGGTGTGGACCTGAGCCACCCGGCGCTGCAGAAGACCACCACCGGCGAGCGCAAGATCGTCGACTGGGTCACCTCGACCGACCCGATCCTCGACAACGACCTGAGCTGGCGGCCCATGGTCAGCGCGGTCTCCGGGCCCACCTTCACCTACGGCGGCCAGACCTGGACGTCCCCGGCGGGCTCGTACGAGATCAGCACGTTCCGGGAGTCCGCGACGGCGGGCGGCGACGCCGCGGGCGACGTGAACCGTGACGGCGACACCACCGACTCGTGGGGCGTCCTGTACGACCCGGCGGCCGGCACCGTCACCGTCGATGTGAACAACAACCACGACTTCAGCGACGACACCGCGATGAAGCCGTACAAGGACGGCTACCAGATCGGTCACTTCGGGACCGACAACCCGGCCACCGACGTCGTCGAGAGCCAGCCGTTCGTCGTGCAGATCCGCAAGGACGTGCCGATGGATCCCTACGGGGGCGACTGGGTCGGCAAGAAGGCCGACTTCGTCAACATCGGTCTGATCGCGAGCGAGCACGGCACGCACGTCGCCGGCATCACCTCCGCGAACGGCCTGTTCGGCGGCAAGATGAACGGCGCCGCCCCCGGCGCGAAGATCGTCTCGTCGCGCGCCTGCGTGTTCGGCCCGAGCTGCACCAACGTCGCGCTCACCGAGGGCATGATCGACCTCGTCGTCAACCACGGCGTCGACATCGTGAACATGTCCATCGGCGGCCTGCCCGCGCTGAACGACGGCAACAACGCGCGCTCCGAGCTCTACACGCGTCTCATCGACACCTACGGTGTCCAGCTGGTGATCTCCGCGGGCAACTCCGGCCCCGGCGCCAACACCATCGGCGACCCCGGCCTGGCCGACAAGGTCATCTCGGTCGGCGCGTCCATCTCCAAGGACACCTGGGCCGCCAACTACGGCTCCGTCGTGGAGAAGAAGTACGCGATGATGCCGTTCTCCTCGCGCGGTCCGCGTGAGGACGGCGGCTTCACGCCGACGCTGACCGCGCCCGGCGCCGCGATCAACACCACGCAGACCTGGCTGCCGGGCTCCCCGGTCGCCCAGGCCGGCTACTCCCTGCCGGCCGGCTACTCGATGCTCCAGGGCACCTCGATGGCCTCCCCGCAGGCCGCCGGCGCGTCCGCGCTGCTGCTGAGCGCCGCCAAGCAGAGGGGCATCGACCTGACGCCCGCCAAGCTGCGCACGGCCCTCACCTCGACCGCCGACCACATCAAGGGTGTGCAGGCGTACGAGGAGGGCGCGGGCCTCATCAACATCGTGGACGCGTGGAAGTCGATCAAGGACGACGTGACCGCCCACGACTACACCGTCAAGGCCCCCGTCGACACCGCGATCGACTACGCCCTGAAGACCCCGGGCTTCGGCACCGGCCTCTACGACCGCGAGGGCGGCCTCAAGGTCGGCGTGAAGAAGACGTACGACATCACCATCACGCGTACGTCCGGCCCGGACAAGGCGATCCGCCACGAACTGCACTTCGAGAACAACGCCGGTGACACCTTCCGGATCGTCGGCTCCGACGAGGTCAAGCTCGAACTGAACAAGCCGGTCACCGTCAAGGTCGCCGCGAAGGCCTCCTCGGCCGGCATCAAGAGCGCGATCCTCGAGGTCGACGACCCGCGGACCGAGGGCCTGGACAAGCAGATCCTGACGACGGTCGTGGTCTCCACGCCGCTCAAGTACAGCTACTCCGCGTCGAGTTCGGTGCAGCGCAACAGCACGCGGTCGTATTTCCTGACAGTGCCCGAGGGCGCGAAGGCGCTGGAGGTCGCGATCGGCGGGCTGAAGGACCTGAGCCAGACCCGGTTCATCTCCATCCACCCCTACGGTGTCCCGGTCGAGGACACCGGCACGCCGTACTGCTACAGCAACTACCCGAACACCAACAGCTGCAAGCCCGACGTGCGCTCGTACGCGGACCCGCAGCCCGGTGTCTGGGAGGTCGAGGTCGAGGCGCGCCGTACCTCGCCGCTGCTGGACAACCCCTACAAGCTGGAGGCCACCGTGCTCGGCGCGGCCTTCGACCCGGCCGTGGTGACGGTCCCCGAGGCCAAGGTCGGCACGCCGGTCACCGCCTCCTGGAAGGTGACGAACGGCTTCGCGGCGCTCGACGGCACCCTGAAGGGCGGCCCGCTCGGCTCCTCCAAGACGGCCCGGCCGACCATCGCGGGCGGCGCCACCCAGACCGGCACGGTCGACGTGCCGGCCGGCGCCGCGTCGCTCGACGTCGCCATCGGCAACGTCTCGGACACGGCCGCCGACCTGGACCTGACGGTGTACGACTCCACCGGCAAGCAGGTCGCGCAGTCCGCGGACGGCGACTCGGAGGAAGCGGTCTCCATCCCCAACCCCGCCGCCGGTACGTACACCATCGAGGTCGTGGGCTACTCGGTTCCGTCGGGCTCGACCGCGTACGACTACCGTGACGTGTTCTTCTCCTCCGCGCTCGGCTCGGTCAAGGTCGACGAGTCGGCGCCGGTGAAGCTCGCCACGGGCGGTACGGCGACGGTCTCCGGCGAGGTCACCGCGGCCGCGCCGGCCCCCGAGGGACGCGAGTTCTTCGGCCAGGTCCAGCTGGTGAACGCCCGCGGCACGGCCGCCGGCCTCGGCAGCGTGAAGATCGAGAAGGTCACGCCGTAACACCTGCGTCGGTGAAGGGGCGGGCGTCCGGGAACGGGCGCCCGCCCTTTTTTCACGGGCACGTGAGAGTGCGGGACTCGGGCAGCGCCTTCACGATCCACGCGCGTTCGTCGGCGATGGCCTTCGCCCCCGTGGTCCAGCCGGTCGGTGTCGCCGGCTCGTCGTGGAGGGCGACGAGCACGTGCTCGCCCTCGCGCGGCCGGGGAGCCACCTCCTCGTCCAGTACGAGGACGACCTCGGTCTTCCCCTTCTCCGGCTTGTAGTAGCGGTCCACGTGGAGGGTGATCCGGTTCTCCGTGGTGCCGGGGAGCGGCTCGACGTCGGCGACCGTGCCCTCCGCGACGAGCCGGGCGCACGCGAGGTAGCCCGGGCCGCTGAGCGAGGCCCCCTCGCCCGCGCTCCCGCTGTCGGCCGCCTTGGCCCCGCTGGTCTCCGACGCGCCTCCCCCGTTGTGCGCGAGGAGCCAGCCCATGCCGACGACCATCGCGGCCACGGTGGCCGCTACGAGGGTGCCCAGGACCAGGGCTAGGGGACGGCGGCCGCGGTTCCTCGGGGCGCCTTCGGGGCGGCGGGTGCGCTTTCTGGGGGCCCGTACCGGGACCGGCTTCGCTTCCTCCGCACGGTCCGCCAGCGCATCCCCGATGACCGCCAACTGCTCCCGCAGCAGTGCCACATCGGCCACCGCCGACCGGTGCTCGGCCATGAACTCCGGGTCGTCGCCGGCTCCTTCGGGCGGAGCCTCGTCAGTGATCGCGGCCAACAGCGCGTCCACTCCCTCATACTCGGCCACGTCACACCACCTCGTCCTCGTGCAGGCGGGCGCGCAGGGCGCGGACCGCCGAGTGCAGCCTGCTCTTGACCGTGCCCTCCGGGATGCCGAGCTCCTCGGCGATCCCGCGCACGGACAGATCGGCGTAGAAACGCAGGACGAGGACCTGCCGCTGGGCGTCGGGCAGCTCGTCCAGACCCTGCGCCACGGCGAGCGAGAGCACGCTGGATTCCTCGTCACGGGCGTCCGCGGGCTGCCGCAGCGAGGCCAGCCGCTCGCCGAGCCGCTCCTGGCGCCGCTTGGCCCGGTGCCAGTCCATCGCCAGGTTCGAGGCGACGACCGCCGCCCACGCGGACACGTCACGCGGCGCCTCGTCCCCCTTCGCCGCGCGTTCCAGCAACCGCAGGCGGACCTGCTGCACCCCGTCCGGCAGGTCCGCCTGCGGTACGCCACCGAGCGCGAGCACCGCCCGCACCCGGCGTTCCTGGGCCGCGTCCAGGGGATCGTCCGCCCCCTGGGCACGGCGTGCCTTTCTGCGCAGCACTCCGCCCCTCCCCTCCCGCGTTTCCTCTACGACGCCGGTGCGGGCGGAAACGTTCGGCCGAACGCGAAGGAGTCGTACGTCACACCGGGCCGGGGCCCGCGGGGACGCCCACGCCGTACGGCTTGCGGTCCCCGGCGGCCGACGGAAGGGTTTCTTTCGGATGCCGAACGGACACCGGCCGGCGGACGCGTCCCATTCCTCGGGCGGCACGGGCAAAGGATTGGACACGCGGGCACGGGTCAGACGCATGATGGAAGAGCTGGACCACGTAAAACGCACGCTAAGGGAGTCGCCGTGAGGGTCGGAATCGTCGGAGCCACCGGTCAGGTCGGCACGGTCATGCGCAGGATCCTCGTCGAGCGGAAGTTCCCGGTCGAGGAGCTGCGGCTGTTCGCCTCGGCGCGTTCGGCCGGGACGGTGCTCGACGGTGTGACGGTGGAGGACGCGGCGACGGCGGACTACTCCGGCCTGGACATCGTGCTGTTCTCCGCGGGCGGCGCGACCTCCAAGGCGCTGGCCGAGAAGGTCGCCTCGCAGGGCGCGGTCGTGATCGACAACTCCTCCGCGTGGCGCAAGGACCCGCAGGTGCCCCTGGTGGTCTCCGAGGTGAACCCGCACGCGATCGCGGCGCGCCCCAAGGGCATCATCGCCAACCCGAACTGCACGACGATGGCCGCGATGCCGGTCCTGAAGCCGCTGCACGAGGAGGCGGGGCTCGAGGCGCTGGTCGTCGCGACGTACCAGGCGGTCTCCGGTTCCGGCCTCGCGGGCGTGGCCGAGCTGCAGGGACAGGTACTGAAGGTCGCCGCGGACGCCGACAAGCTGACCCATGACGGCGGCGCGGTCGACTTCCCCGAGCCGGGGGTCTACAAGCGCCCCATCGCCTTCAACGTGCTCCCGCTCGCGGGGTCGATCGTCGACGACGGTCTGCACGAGACGGACGAGGAGCAGAAGCTCCGCACCGAGTCCCGCAAGATCCTGGAGATCCCCGCCCTCAAGGTCTCCGGCACCTGTGTCCGCGTCCCGGTGTTCACCGGCCACTCCCTCCAGGTGAACGCCCGCTTCGCGCGTCCGCTGAGTGTGGAGCGCGCGACCGAGCTGCTGGCCGGCGCCCCGGGCGTCACCCTCTCCGAGATCCCGAACCCGCTCGAGGCCGCCGGCAAGGACGCGTCCTACGTGGGCCGCATCCGCGCCGACGAGACGGCCGAGCACGGTCTCGCCCTGTTCGTCTCCAACGACAACCTCCGCAAGGGCGCCGCACTGAACGCGGTCCAGATCGCGGAGCTGGTGGCGGCGGAGCTCAAGGGCTGACAGCCGTACCACGTACCCCGGGGGCGGTCACCGCACGGTGACCGCCCCTCCTCACGCCCGCCGCACCTCGTAGAGGAAGCACCCGTACTCCACGGCCCGTACGTGGACGAGCGCCACCTCCGGGTCGGCGAAGGCCTCCGCGAAGGCCTCGTCGATGGCGTCGGGGTTCTCGACCAGACGGCCGCCCAGGATGCGGCCCTCGGCGGAGTAGCGGCGGACCGTGCGGTGAGCGCCCGGGAAGGGGTAGCCGCGCAGGTCGGGGCCGGGGCAGTCGTCGGCGTGGACGAAGACCGGACCCTGTTCGTCGTACGCGCCCGGGTCGACGCCTGTCCCGGCGGCCCAGCGGCGCAGCGGCGCGTAGGAGACGAGGGCGATCCGCTCGCCGGGTTCGCTGCGCCGCAGACAGCAGCGCAGCGGCGCACCGCCCTCCTCGTCCGCGAAGGGAACCATCGGGCGGTCCGCATCGTCAGCTGTGCGGAGATCCTTCAGGACCACCGGGGCGATGGGACGGGCCGTGTACGTCGTCGCGTATGTCGTCATGTCCGTCGTCGCGTCCGTCGTGTGCGTCGTCGTGTGCGTCGTCATGTCTCCAGGCTCGCGCTCGCGTGTGCCTGGCACCGGCGGGAAACGGACATCGCATCCGTGCAGGTCCCATGGAAGGATGGCGCAACCGTCACATAACGAGGAGATGACCGCGTGCCTGGCACAAACCTGACCCGCGAAGAGGCGCAGCAGCGGGCGAAGCTGCTCACCGTTGACTCGTACGAGATCGATCTCGACCTCTCGGGCGCGCAGGAGGGCGGTACCTACCGGTCCGTTACCACGGTGCGCTTCGACGTCGAGGAGAGCGGCTCGGAGACCTTCATCGACCTGGTGGCTTCCGCCGTTCACGAGGTGACCCTGAACGGGGACCCTCTCGAGCCCGCCGAGGTCTTCAAGGACTCGCGGATCGCGCTTCCGGGGCTCCTGGAGGGCCGCAACGTCCTGCGTGTCGTGGCCGACTGCGCGTACACCAACACCGGTGAGGGCCTGCACCGCTTCGTCGACCCCGTCGACCAGCAGGCCTACCTCTACACCCAGTTCGAGGTCCCGGACGCGCGCCGGGTGTTCGCGAGCTTCGAGCAGCCCGACCTGAAGGCCACCTTCCAGTTCACCGTGAAGGCGCCCTCCGGCTGGACCGTGATCTCCAACTCCCCGACGCCCGAGCCCAAGGACGACACCTGGGTCTTCGAGCCGACGCCGCGGATCTCCACGTACATCACCGCGCTGATCGTCGGGCCGTACCACTCCGTGCACAGCGTGTACGAGAAGGACGGACAGAGCGTGCCGCTCGGCATCTACTGTCGGCCCTCGCTCGCCGAGTTCCTCGACTCGGACGCGATCTTCGAGGTCACCCGGCAGGGCTTCGAGTGGTTCCAGGAGAAGTTCGACTACGCGTACCCGTTCAAGAAGTACGACCAGCTCTTCGTGCCGGAGTTCAACGCCGGTGCGATGGAGAACGCGGGCGCGGTGACGATCCGCGACCAGTACGTGTTCCGGTCCAAGGTGACCGACGCCGCGTACGAGGTGCGGGCCGCCACGATCCTGCACGAGCTGGCCCACATGTGGTTCGGCGACCTGGTCACCATGGAGTGGTGGAACGACCTGTGGCTGAACGAGTCGTTCGCCACCTACGCCGAGGCGGCCTGCCAGGCCTACGCCCCCCAGTCGCGCTGGCCGCACTCCTGGACGACCTTCGCCAACTCCATGAAGACGTGGGCGTACCGGCAGGACCAGCTGCCCTCCACCCACCCGATCATGGCCGAGATCAACGACCTGGACGACGTCCTCGTCAACTTCGACGGCATCACGTACGCGAAGGGGGCGAGCGTCTTGAAGCAGCTCGTCGCGTACGTCGGCATGGACGAGTTCTTCAAGGGCGTGCAGGCGTACTTCAAGCGGCACGCCTACGGCAACACGCGCCTCAGCGATCTGCTGGGCGCCCTGGAGGAGACCTCCGGGCGCGACCTGAAGACCTGGTCGGAGAAGTGGCTCCAGACCGCCGGCATCAACATCCTGCGGCCGGAGGTCGAGACCGACGCGGACGGGGCCATCACCTCCTTCGCGATCCGTCAGGAGGCTCCGGCGCTCCCGGAGGGTGCCAAGGGTGAGCCGACCCTCCGCCCGCACCGCATCGCCATCGGCCTCTACAACCTCGACAGCGGCAGGCTGGTGCGCGACGAGCGCGTCGAGCTGGACGTCGACGGCGAGCTGACGGCCGTACCGGAGCTGGTCGGGAAGCGCCGCCCGGCGGTCTTCCTGCTCAACGACGACGACCTGTCGTACGCCAAGGTCCGCCTCGACGAGGACTCGCTCGCCTTCGTCACCGAGCACCTCGGCGACTTCGAGTCGTCCCTGCCCCGTGCCCTGTGCTGGGCCTCGGCCTGGGACATGACCCGCGACGGTGAGCTCGCCACTCGCGAGTACCTGTCTCTGGTCCTGTCGGGCATCGGCAAGGAGTCCGACATCGGTGTCGTGCAGTCGCTGCAGCGCCAGGTGAAGCTGGCGATCGAGCTGTACGCCGACCCGGCGACCCGCGAGGCGCTGCTGACCCGCTGGACGGACGCGACGCTCGCGCACCTGCGCGCCGCCGAGCCCGGCAGCGACCACCAGCTCGCCTGGGCACGTGCCTTCGCGGCGACCGCCCGTACGCCGGAGCAGCTGGACCTCCTGGAGGGCCTGCTGGAGGACCGGGAGACCATCGAGGGCCTCGCCGTCGACACCGAGCTGCGCTGGGCGTTCGTCCAGCGGCTCGCGGCGGTCGGGCGCTACGACGAGGCGGAGATCGGCGCCGAGGCGGAGCGCGACAAGACGGCGGCCGGTGAGCGGCACGCGGAGACGGCCCGGTCCTCGCGTCCCACCGAGGAGGCGAAGGCGGAGGCCTGGTCTGCGGTCGTCGAGTCCGACAAGCTCCCGAACGCCGTGCAGGAAGCGGTGATCGGCGGCTTCGTGCAGACCGACCAGCGCGAACTGCTCGCCCCGTACACGGACAGGTACTTCTCCGTGGTGAAGGACATCTGGGACGCCCGTTCGCACGAGATCGCCCAGCAGATCGTGGTCGGTCTCTACCCGTCCGTCCAGGTCTCCGAGGAGACCCTCGCCAAGACGGACGCGTGGCTGGCCTCGGCCGAGCCCACCCCGGCCCTGCGGCGCCTGATCTCGGAGTCCCGCTCCGGGGTCGAGCGCGCGTTGAAGGCCCAGGCGGCGGACGCGGCGGCGGCGTCCGCGTAGTCGGTCGTATGTGGGTGGGGGCACGTACGAGAGCAAGGGCGCGTACGTGAGTGGGGGCTTCCGGCGTTGTGCCGGGAGCCCCCTTTCGCATGAGCGCGCGTGTGGGCGCCCGGGGTCACACCAGAGCGCGGGCGAGTGCGAGCATCGTGCGGGTCTGAAGCTCGGTCTGGTCGGCCACGGGGACCCAGCGGGCGTCGAAGGTGCTCGCCAGCTCACGGGCCCAGACCTCCACAAGGGTGTCCAGCGCGGGGGCGCCGCCCAGGGCCTGCCGCATCATGGCCGCCGCGCGCAGCGGGATGCGCCGGGCGGCGACGCCGAGCGAGACGGAGTTGCCCACGGTGGTGGCGAGTTCGGCGGAGTTCCAGGTGTCCACGACTCCGGGGCCGATGTCCATGAGCTCGCGGGCGGCGGTGAAGTGGGCGATCTCTTCGGGGGTCTGCGGTGACCTGGGCCCCAGCTCCCCGACCACCGCCTCCAGTTGTTTGGCCCGGCCGAGCAGGATCTCGCTCGCCTCCGCGACCTCGCGCCGGGGCTCGGCGACGGGCCCTGGATCGCTGACGCCCGCCACGCTCCAGAAGGGCGCCTCGACGACCGCCGACACGGTTCCGTGCCGCATCGCGTACAGCCAGGTCGCCTGTGAGGTGAAGCCGGACGGGTCCCGTTCCTCGGTGGGGCTGCTGTCCGGCAGGACGAGCACGCCCGGGCTCTCGGCCAGCCATCCCATGCCGTCGAACGGCCTGTGTTCCAGGGGAATGCCGAGGTCCGCGGCGATCCGACGGTAGGCGGCCGCCGCCCCCGGCACCGCGCGAGTCAACTGCAGGAAGGATCCGCCCACTTCGACACCGTGAAGGGAGAACTGCACGACCGGGCGCAGTTCGTCGATGAGCCGCACCAGTGCCTCGGACTCCGGCATCGTCGGACGCGGGTCACTCGCGACGGGCGGAAACTCGGGCTGCGCGGCGAAGGCGGGCCGGTAGAAGCGCCGGTAGTAACCCCGGAGGGTCGGCGAGGCCTCGGCCGGCCGTCCCTCGCCGGAGCGCCCCTCGCCGGTCAGCCCCTCACCGGACCGCCCGGTCAGCCAGCGCCCGGCGAGACTCGCGCCGTCGGGGTCGAGGCAGAGCAGGAAGTGCCAGGCGCAGCCGGACTCCTGGAGCAGTGCGGGCTCCCGCGCGAACCTCTCGGCCAGGGCGAGCGAGGTGACCCCGCCCACCGGTTCGTTGGCGTGCGCGCCGGCGACCGTGAGGATGTGCCGGGGGCCGTGTCCGGCCGACAGCAGCCACAGCGGCCGGCCGGCACGCGAGGTCCCGACGGCACGCAACCGCAGTGCACCGGGTCGTGCCGCCACCGTCGCGTGAGCGCGTCGCAGCAGCTCACCGAGGGTGGGATACGGGGTTCCCCGCATGCCGGGCTCCGGTCAGGTGCCGTTCGCGTTGCTGTCCCCGGTGGTCTCCTTCTTGTCCAGCGGACGGATCACGATCTTGGCGGCCATGTGGCCCCCTCTCTGTGTGGGCTCTGCGGTGGCCGAGGGCCTGTCGTTTGGATCAGGTCGTTTCGGGAGACGGCGCTTGATCGGTGCCGGTGAGCGGGGTCTGGTGCGTGCAGCTGCAAGGCGGAGGAGGGAGTCATGGCGGAGCCATGGCGACCGACGACAACGCCGCAGATGTGCGTGCCAGACCCCGCGGCCCCAGGCCTGATCCAGACGACAGGCCCTCTAGGGCCTGTCCGGCGAAACGGATCAGCCGCCGTTGCCTCCGCTGCTGTCGCCCGTGGTCTCCTTCTTGTCCAACGGGCGGATCACAATCTTGGTGGGCACCCCAACTCCTCTCGTCAATACGGACGTTGAGCGTTGCGGGCGCGATCGCCGACCGCGTCTTGTCAAGGCTCGACTCGGGGGACCAGAGTGTCAAGGCATGTACCTGTAACGGGAAGGGGTCCTGGTGACGGTGCCGGTCGACACGCTCCGCAGACCCCGGATCAAGCCCGAGCACCGGCCGTACCGCACGATCGACGGCAACGTCCGCATCGGCAGCGTCATCCACGGCATCGGCGCCGAGATCGAGGACCCGCAGGGCTGGGTCTGGACGCTGGTCGAGACGATGGACGGAACGCGGGAGCCGTCGGCGGTGGTCGGCGAGGTGCTGCGGGCGCATCCCGAACTTCCCGGCCTCACGCGCGAGGACGCCCGGCAGGCGATGGCGGACCTGCTCGACGCCGGGTTCGTGGAGGACGCGGCGGCGCCCGTGCCGGTGTCCGAGCGGGAACGGCTGCGCTACAGCCGGGGGGTGCCGCTGCTGCGCTGGATGGACCTCGGCCCCCGGACGAGCCCCTGGGACGCCCAGCTCCGGCTGCGCCGAGCCCGGGTGCTGCTGGTCGGCGTCGGCGGCACGGGCGGGTACGCCGCGCAGAGCCTGGTCGCCTCCGGGGTCGGTCGTCTGCACTGCGTGGACCCGGACGTGGTGGAGCTGTCCAACCTCAACCGCCAGCCCCTCTTCCGCGAGTCCGACCTCGGCCACCCGAAGGTGACGGCCGCGCTCGCCACCCTGCGGGCGCTGAACTCGGACGTGACGGTGACCGGGGAGCGCCGGGAGATACGACAGCCGGCGGACCTGGCGGAGCTGATCCGGACCGGGGCACCCGAAGCCCCGAGCGAGCCGAAACACGCCGGACCGCCCCAAGCCCCGAGCGAGCCGAAACAGGCCGGGGCACCCGAAGTCCCTTACCCGTCGCGGGACTCGTACGACCTTCTCGTCCTCGCCGCCGACCGTCCCGACGACATCCGCCGCTGGGCGAACCGTGTCTGTCTGGCCGCGAACCTGCCCTGGGTCGACGCCGGCTACCGCGGCCCCCTGGTGACGGCCGGGGTCCACGTACCCGGCCGGGGCGCCTGCTGGGAGTGTCTGCGGGCCGGCGAGGTGGCCCGCCGCGAGCTGCGCCTGGCGCCCGGTCAGGACGACGAGGTCGCCTCCCCGCACCTGCCGTGGAACCCCGCGACCGCGGTCACCGCGGGCCTGTCCGGCGGACTGCTCGCCCACGCGGCCCTGGCCCTGCTGACCGGCGTCCCGGCGCTCGATCCGGGCTTCCGCTTCGGGATGAACCTGATGCTGCCGGGCGACCCGGTGCTGCAGAGATTCCCCCGGCGGCCCGACTGCCCGGCATGCGGCGACAGACCCGCGGGCGGAGCCACCGGCGCGGGCGGAGCCACCGGCGCGGCCGGGGAACGCGCGTGAACCACGTACGCCTGCACACCCTCGACTCCCGCCCCGACGGCGACGAGTGGATCGTCGGCCGGCTGGCGACGGGCCGGTTCGTCGCGCTGCCCGAGGTCGGCAAGCAGGCACTGGACCTGCTCGGGCAGGGGCTGAGCACCGCCGAGGTCGGAAAACGACTGCGGGAGACCACCGGCGACGACATCGACGTGCCCGACTTCGTCGAAGCGCTGGTGGACCTCGGGTTCGTCGCCGAGGTGGACGGACGGGCGGTGGCCTCGCCGCCCCCGCCGAAACCGACGCTCGCCCGGATCAGGCCCCGTCATGTGCGCTGGGTCCTCAGCCCGGCCCTGCCCGTCCTCATCGCCCTGCTGATCACCACCACCCTGCTCACCCGCCCACCCGTTCCCCTCAGCTACCACACCCTCCTCTGGAGCCCGCACGGCAGCGCGGTGATCGCGCTCGGCGCGGGCTTCGGCTGGACGCTCCTGCTGGTCCACGAGTGCGCGCACCTGGTGACCGCCCGGGCGACCGGCGTGCCCGGCCGGATGCGCCTCGGTACGCGCCTGCAGTTCCTGGTCATGCAGACGGACATCAGCGGCATCGAACTCGCCCCGCGCCGCCACCGTTTGACCGCCTACCTCGCCGGGATCGCGACCAACCTCACCGTCGCCTCCCTGACCGCCCTCGCCGCGGGCGCCACGCACGGCACCCCCCGCCGGATCCTGGCCGCCGTCGCCCTGCTCGCCCTGCTCCCCCTTCCCTTCCAGCTCATGGTCTTCATGCGTACGGACCTGTACTTCGTGCTCCAGGACCTGACGCGCTGCCGCGATCTGTACGGGGACGGGGTGGCGTACACGAAGTACGCGGCACGGCGGACGCTGCGCCGTACCACCGCCCCGGATCCCAGCCTCGAACTGCCCGCCCACGAACGGCGGGCGGTGCGCGTGTACAGCGTGGTGCTCGTCGTCGGCACCACGCTGTGTCTCGCGTTCCTCGCGACCGTCACCCTGCCCGCGGACATCACGCTGTTCGCCCGCGCGGTGGCGCACCTGGGCCCCGGCCACTCCCCCGCCGGGCGCCTCGACGCGACGGCCGTCGTGGTCGCGCTCGGCGGGGTGCATGTGCTGTGGGCCCGCACGTGGTGGCGCGACCGCCGCGGCCGTCGGTCGTCCTAGGCGGGCGGCCCAGCCGGTCGTCCCAGCCGGTCGTCCTAACCCGGGAACATCCCGCCGGTGACGTTGACGAAGGTGCCGGTGATGCCGCCCGCGTGGTCGGAGGCGAGGAAGGCGGCGGTCGCGGCGATCTCGGGGAGGGTGGGGTTGCGGCGGGTCATGCGCATTCCGGCCAGGTTGGCGAGCAGGCCCTGGAGGGCGTTCTCGTCGAGGGCCATGGCGCTGTCGACCGCGGCGAGCTTCTCGCGGGTCAGCGTCTCGGGCACACCGGCCGCCCACAGGCCGACGGCCCGCACCCCGCGCGGCCCCAGTTCCATCGCCAGGTTCCGTACCAGCGTGTCGATTGCCGCGTCGGCCGGGCCCGTCCCGCCCATCATCGGACTGCCGTGCGCCGAACCGCTGTTGAGCGTGAGGACCACGCCGGAGCCCCGCTCGGCCATGCGGCGGGCGGCGGCGCGGGCGGTGACGACGTTGGCGCGGATACCGGTGACGACCGGGCGTACGAAGTCGTCGACGGGCATGTCGAGCAGCGAGGCGCCCTGCACATCGCCCCGGGTGACGAGGTTGAAGGAGATGTCGACGGCGTCCAGTGACGCGATGTGCGCCTCGACCGCCGCCTCGTCGAGCGCGTCGACGACCGCCGCCCGGGCGTGGCCGCCCTCCGCCTCGATGTCCTTGGCCACCGCGTCGAGCGTCGCCGCCGTACGCCCCACGAGGTGCACGTGGGCACCCTCGCGGGCGAAGGTACGGGCGACGGCGCCGCCGATGGATCCGCCGGCGCCGTAGATGACCGCGGTCTTGTCGGTGAGCAGCATGGTGAACCTCCGTGAGGTGAGCCGTGAGAGCGGCCCGTACGAGTCGGCCGTACGAGTCGGCTGTACAAGTCGGCCGTACGAGTCGGTCATGCAGACGTACGCGCCGTCTCTCACTCATCGGTCGGCGGGCAGCCTGCACCGGCGGCACGCTTCGTGCAGCGCGCGCGAGACGACGAAGCTGCCGGACCAGACCACGGTGGCGACCCCTGCCAGGACGATCCCGAGTCCCGCGGCGCCGTGCGTGCGTGTGCGCGTGCGTGTCCGGTCCAGGACCGCCACGTATATCCCTTGCCTTTCGGTGGTCGTGGGTCGACCGGGGACCGTCCGTGTCCCAGCGGCCCGACTACCGTCGCAAGGCGGGAACCGTCACGTCCATCGAATCTTTTCGACCATTCCTTTCAGAGAAACTGAACGATCCAGCGGCGGGAGCCGAGGGCCGCCCGCCACGCGGCCCGATCTGACCGAACACCGTCGCCCCGAACGCCAGCACCATCCCCGCCACCTGCACCGGCGTCAGCGCCTGCCCCAGCGCCGCCCAGCCGATGACAGCCGCGGTCAGCGGCGACAGCGGGCCGAGGAAGGTGACCTGGATGGCGCCGAGCCGGCCGATGCCCCGGAACCAGAGCCAGTACGCCACCGCCGTGTTCGCCAGCGCGAGGTAGACGTATCCGCCGACCGCCCGGCCGTCCAGCGCGGGCGGCGCGCCCTCGACGAGGAGGGCGACCGGGACGATCAGCAGCCCGCCCGCCGTCAACTGCCAGGCGGTGAGCGCCAACGGTCCGACCCCGTCCGGCCGGCCCCACCGCTTGGCGAGCACCGTGCCGGTGGACATCGACGCGGTCGCGGCGAGCGCCGCGAGGACCCCCACCGCATCGAGCGCGCCGGCCGCCTTCAGTACGACGAGGCTGACACCGAGGGCCGCGGCGATACCGGTGAGGAGCGTCCGCAGGGTCGGGCGGTCGCCGAGCAGCAGTGCCGCGAGGCCCGCGACGAACAGCGGCCCGACCGAGCCGACGACTGCCGCCATGCCGCCGGGCAGCCGGTACGCGGAGAGGAACAGCAGCGGGAAGAAGGCTCCGATGTTCAGCGCGCCCAGCACCGCCGCCTTCCCCCACCAGGCGCCGCGCGGCAGCACCCGGGCCGGCGCGAGGAGCAGCAGCCCGGCGGGCAGGGCTCGCATCACCCCGGTGAACAGGGGCCGGTCGGCCGGGAGGAACTCCGTGGTGACGGCGTAGGTGCTGCCCCAGGAGATGGGGGCCAGCGCGGTCAGGGCTATGAGGGCGGGACGGTTCGCGTTCGCGGCCATGGAGGCACCCGATTCCAAAGTAGGTCAATGGAAAGTAGCTTAGCTCTAAGCGACTTTCTTGTAATCTACTTTCTCGTCATCTACTTCCTCGTCATCTACTTTCTTGCGGGCAATCGACCCCTCGGCGGATACTCGCCCCCATGAAGACGCCCCAGGACCCTGTCGACGCGATCATCGAGCAGTGGGCCACCGTCCGGCCGGACCTCGACACCGCCGCGATGGAGGTCTTCGGCCGCGTCTTCCGGCTCGCCCGCACGATGGGCGACCGGATGGAGAAGGCGTACACGCCCTTCGGGATCTCGCGCGGGGAGTTCGATGTGCTCGCGACCCTGCGCCGCTCGGACGCCCCGTACACCCTCTCGCCCCGGCAGCTCTCGGCGACGCTCATGCTCACCACCGGAGGAATGACCGGGCGCCTGGACAAGCTGGAACGCGCGGGGCTGCTACGGCGCTCCCCCGACCCGCACGACCGGCGCGGGCTCCAGGTGACGCTCACGGACAAGGGGCTGCGGCTCATCGACGAGGCCGTCGGCGCGGGGCTCGCCGTCCAGACGGAGGCCCTGGCCCACCTCGACGAGGAACGAGCCGGTCAACTGGCCGACCTGTTGCGCGAGCTGCTGACGGGCACCGGCGCCTAGATCCCCAGCCCGGTTCAGATCGGTTCAGATCGGTTCAGATCGGTTCAGATCGCCTCGACTCGACTCGACTCGGTTCAGACCGGCTCGGCTCGACTCGGATCGACTCGACTCGGTTCAGACCGGCTCGGATCAGCTCGGCTCGACTCGACTCGACTCGACTCGACTCGACTCGGTTCAGACCGGCTCGGCTCGACTCGGATCGACTCGGCTCGGTTCAGACCGGCTCGGATCAGCTCGGCTCGACTCGACTCGACTCGGTTCAGACCGGCTCGGATCAGCTCGGCTCGACTCGACTCGACTCGACTCGGTTCAGACCGGCTCGGCTCGACTCGGATCGACTCGGCTCGGTTCAGACCGGCTCGGATCTGCTCGGCTCGAA
>NZ_JBEYFS010000095.1:1373-1474 GCF_040634475.1 Streptomyces sp. NPDC007095 | reverse complement strand
GACTCGACTCGGCTCGGTTCAGACCGGCTCGGATCAGCTCGGCTCGACTCGACTCGGCTCGGTTCAGACCGGCTCGGATCAGCTCGGCTCGACTCGACACG
>NZ_JBEYFS010000095.1:0-1277 GCF_040634475.1 Streptomyces sp. NPDC007095 | reverse complement strand
CTCGACTCGGTTCAGACCGGCTCGGCTCGACTCGGATCGACTCGACTCGGTTCAGACCGGCTCGGCTCGACTCGGATCGACTCGACTCGACTCGACTCGACTCGGTTCAGCTCGGCTCGGCTCGGCTCGGCTCGGAGGCCCTCAGCCAGCCGTGGCGACCCGGCTCGACCTGACGCGTATCACGGCGAGCCGGCCCAGGACCTGAGCCAGTGCCATCAGCAGCAGCGCGGCGGTCCAGGCGTCGGAGCCGGTGATCAGGTTGTCCTGACTGAACCGCGCCACGCTCCCGGAACGCGGAACCACCTCGGCTCCAGGGTGGAGCCGAGGGTGGGTTTCCGCCTCGACCCACGGGTTGAGATCCTGTCTCCCGACGCCGACGCCGGCGCCGATGTCGAGATCTAGTCGCCCAGCGCCGCCGCCAACGCCGTCTCGACCGTCGCCGCATCGGGGGACTCGGCGGCCCAGGCCACGTATCCGTCGGGCCGCACCAGCAGTGTCGTACGCCGGTCGCTCGCCCAGCTCTCCACGGTGAGACGGTCCTTGCGGTGCTCGAGGTCGCCAAGGCCGTACGCCCGGACGGCCGCCGTCGGTGCGACGAGGACGAACCGGCCGCCGCGCAGAGCTTCGTAGAGGCGGCCGTCCTTCAGGGCGACCGTAGAGGCGGCCGTCCTTCAGGGCGACATCGGGGACGCGGGTGCCGACGAGGGCGTGGGAGCCGCGCGGGGCACGGTAGGCGAAGCCGATGCCGGTGATCTGGCCCGCCGCCTTCCGGCGCATGGGGCCGACGCTGTCGAGGACCGTGGTGAACGCGGAGCGCAGCGCCGGCGTCCAGGGGGGCTGGACCCGCGCGAGGTGGGCCGCGTCCTGGTGGGCCACTTCCTCGACCTCTGGGAGGAGAACGAGGTCCTCACCGTGCTGCTCCGGGTCGGCGTGACCAATCCGGACGGTGCCGAGCGCATGCAGGGCATCTTCCGGGACCAGCTCATGCCGGTCGCGCTGCGCGTGTGCCCCGACCCGGAGCAGGCGCCGGCACGGGCCGCGCTGACCGCCTCACAGGTGCTGGGCATGGCGATGGCCCGCTACGTCCTGCGTTTCCAGCCCGCCGTCGCGCTGCCACGCGAGGAGGTCGTGGCATGGCCGGCACCGACGGTGCAGCGGTATCTCACGGCGCCGCATCCGTAACAGGCTCCGAAAACACGTCGAGGGAGTCCGCGCACCCGGTCAACGAGGACGTCGTCCGCGACATCTCCGCGAAGAAGAACGAGCCGGAGTGGATG
>NZ_JBEYFS010000094.1:0-40792 GCF_040634475.1 Streptomyces sp. NPDC007095 | reverse complement strand
GAGGGCCTGTGCCCGGCACGCCGAGAGCACGCACCTGACGCCGCAGGGCCCGCCCTCCGGGCGGACGACGGGAATTTGACGACAGGACCTAGGCCCGCGCCAAGCCCCCACCGTCCGACAGCCGGACGACGGGGATGGGGGCGGGGGGATGAGGGGCGAAGCCCCCACCCCAGGGGTGCGGGGAACTGCGCGACCAGCCCCCGCCGGTCCGCAGCCGAACGACGGCCCCGCTTGAGGCTCCCACCGGCCGGCAGCCGTACGACTGCCGGCCGGTGGGGGGTCTCAGACGCCGGACGTGCTGGCGGTGCCCGCCCCGTCCGCGGCACCCGCCGGAGCCGGAACCACCGCGGCAGCGGCCCCGTCGTCATCCGTGTTGATCTTCTCGATGATCGCGTCCCGCTCCGGCGTGTCCTCGGGCTTCAGGAAGCCGATGAGGATGTACAGGACGAGGGAGATGACCATCGGGACGGAGACCTGGTACTCCAGCTTCACATCGGTGCGCTGGGAGAAGTCCAGGTTGTAGTTGACGAAGAAGAACGCGAGCAGACCACAGGCCCAACTGATGAGCGCCGCCGTCGGGCCGGACTTACGGAACGGTCGCAGCAGGCCCAGGATGAACGGGATCGCGATCGGCCCCATGAGCCCGGCCACCCACTTGATGACGACCGTGATGATGTCCTTGAACGTGGGGGAGTTGACCTGCGTCGCCACCGCCATCGAGAACCCGAGGAAGGCGACGGTCGTGATCCGCCCCGCGATGAGCCCGGTCCGGGTGTCCCAGGCACGCGCGGCCTTGGAGAGCACCGGGGCCACGTCCCGGGTGAAGACCGCGGCGATCGCGTTCGCGTCCGACGAGCACATGGCCATCGTGTGCGAGAAGAAGCCGACCACGACCAGGCCCAGCAACCCGTGGGGGAGGAGCTGCTCGGTCATCAGACCGTACGCGTCCGAGCCGTCGGGCTTCTTCGCCGTGACGAGGAGCGGCGACAGCCACATCGGGATGAAAAGGATCACCGGCCACACGAACCAGAGCGCGGCGGACAGGAAGGCCGACTTCGTGGCCTGCTTGGCGCTGCCCGTCGCCATGTAGCGCTGGGCCTGGTTCCACATCCCGCCGTTGTACTCGAACAGCTTGATGAACAGGTACGCGATGAAGAACACGGTGAGGTACGGGCCCGCGAATCCGTTCGCGTGACCGTGCAGCTTCGGCGAGTCGAGAGCCTTGGACAGGCCGCCCTGGTCGGAGATCTTGTTCAGCACGATGATCAGCATCGAGAGCCCCGCCAGCAGCTGGATCACGAACTGACCCAGTTCCGTCAGCGCGTCCGCCCACAGACCGCCGATCGTGCAGTACACGGCCGTGATGCCACCGGTGATGAGAATGCCCTGGGTGAGCGTGACCCCGGTGAAGACGCTCAGCAGGGTCGCGATCGCCGCCCACTTCGCACCGACGTCCACGATCTTCAGCAGGATGCCCGACCAGGCGAGCGCCTGCTGCGTCGGCACGTTGTAGCGGTCCTTGAGGTATTCGAGCGGTGAGGCCACGTGCAGCCGGGAGCGCAGCCGGTTGAGCCGGGGCGCGAACAGCTTCGCGCCGAGCAGCACGCCGATGGCGATGGGCAGCGCCCAGGTGACGTACGAGGTGATGCCGTACGTGTACGCGATACCGGCGTACCCGGTGAACATCACCGCGCTGTAGCCCGACATGTGGTGCGAGATGCCGGACAGCCACCAGGGCATCTTGCCGCCCGCGGTGAAGAAGTCGCTGACGTCGTCCACACGCTTGTGGGACCAGACACCGATCGCGGTCATGACGCCGAAGTACGCGACCAGGACGGCCCAGTCGAAGCCGTTCATGTGCCCCCTCCAGGGGTCCGCCTTGTGAACCTGCAGATACCGGACGGCACTTCGCCAGTACGCACACAGACGGCGCCCCCGTGCGGGAGCGGGGACTTTGGGGATTGAACCGCCGTTCGGAGGGGGCGGTCAAGACCTTTCCAGGTCACAGATATGAACGCAGATCAGAAAGCAGAACGATTTTGCCTCCACTTTACCTGTACGGCTGTTGTCGTGTCCGTGACGTGGACCACACCATGAGCGGGCACTTCGTCAGACCGTGCAGGGTTCACACCGAGAAGTCGACAGGCGTTCGGGATGCGGGTCCCGCACGGCTGGGAGAGGACGGCCGACTGGAATCCGCCATCGGTTCCGCTAGCGCATGAGTTCGCCGGCGTTCACGAGCAGCGACTGTCCCGTGATCGCCCGTGCCCGGTCGGACGCCAGGAACACCGCGGCGTCCGCCACATCCCCGTCCGTGGCCAGCTCGGGCAGCGCCATCCGCTCGGTGAGCCGCTTCAGGACGTCCGCCTCCGGCACGCCCTCGGTGTGTGCCGTGAACTGGACGTACGCCTCGACGGGCGGCCCCCACATCCACCCCGGCAGCACGGTGTTCACGCGGACGCGATGGGGGCCCAGCTCCCTCGCCAGCGAGTACATCGCGCTCGTCAGCGCGCCCTTGGACGCCGCGTACGCCGCCTGCCGCACCTGGCTCGGCGCGGCCACCGACGACTGCGTCCCGATGATGACGACCGAGCCGCCGCACACCTTCAGCGCGGGCAGACAGGCCCGGGTCATCCGCAGGGTGCCCAGCAGATTCACGTCGATGACCGACTGCCAGGTGGCGAAATCCGCATCCTCCAGGCCGCCGAAGTAGCTGTCCCAGGCCGCCACGTGCACCACCGCGTCGATCCGCCCGAACCGCTCCGTCGCGAGCTCCGCGAGCGCCTCGCACTGCTTCTCGTCCGTGATGTCCGTGGCCCGGTACGCCGTGTGCGCGCCGTCCGGGTCGAGCTCGGCCGCGGACGAGGCGAGATTGGTCTCCGTGCGCGCCCCCAGTACCGCGTTGCCCCCGTCCCGTACGACGGCCGCCGCGACCTGATGGCCGAGCCCGGCGCCGACCCCCGAGACGACGACCGTCTTCCCCGCAAGCAGTGACATCCGAGGCCTCCCCTTCTTTGTGGCTCGGTTCGCCCTGACGTGGCTCTGGCGCATTGTCTGACGGAGCGTCAGAGTATGGGCGTCCGGCGGAGGAAGGAAGAGCGAGGAAGGGGATCGTCATGTCGGAGGAGACCCGTAGCGAGGTGTACGCGGAACTGGCCGCCCTCGGCCCGTACGGCGTCCACCCGGGCCACGCCCTGATCACCATGGTCGAGCCGCATCCGGGCCACGAGTACGCGTACAACCGCTGGTACGAGGACGACCACTACTACGCCGGCGCGATGGCCATGCCCTGGATGTACGCGGGTCGCCGCTGGGTCGCCACCCGCGATCTCCAACTCCTGCGGTACCCCGAGAAGTCGGCGGTCGCCCAGCCGGTCACCGCCGGCTGCTACCTCTCGACGTACTGGGTCACCGAGGGCCGCTACGACGACCACATGAGGTGGACCGTCGGCATCAACAAACGGCTGAATCGCGACGGCCGTGTGTACCAGGACCGGACACATGTCTTCACGGCCTTCCAGGACCACGAGGCCACGGTGTACCGCGACGGCGCGGCCGGCCCCCGCGACTTCCACGCCCTGGACCACCCCTACGCGGGCCTCGTCCTCCAGGTCGTCGACGCCGACTCCGCCGACCGGCGCGCGGAACTGCTGGAGTGGCTGCGCGCCCGTCACCTCCCCCGGCGCCTGGCGGGCTCCCCGGCCGCGATGGTGACCCTCTTCCGCCCCACCCCACTCCCCGGCGACCGTATGACGTACGTGAAGCAGGTCGAGGGTGTCGACACCCGGCTGACCCTCCTGTGGTTCCTGGAGACGGACCCGAGGGAGTGCTGGGAGGACCACTTCGGCGGACTGGAGGAGGCGGTCGCGGAAGGGGGGTTGGGGAAGGTGGAGCTGGTGGCCCCGTTCATTCCGACGGTGCCGGGGACGGACAGGTACGTGGATCGCCTGAGGTGAACGGGGGCGCCCCGGAGGCGAACCGAGCCCAAAAAGGGGGTTAGCCCCCTCGGCCAGGACGGCGGGCCAGTCGAGAGGGCTAATTCGGTGGTGCGTATGCGGTTGGTCGGTGCAGTTGTGGTGGTGGGTGCAGATGTCGACGCATCAGGCGAGGTCGAAAGCCCCCCGGCTGACCTCGGCCACGAAGGCGTTCCACGAGTCCGCGGGGAACGCCAGCGTGGGGCCCGCGGGCACCTTGGAGTCCCGTACGGCCATCGCCGCGAGAACCGGGGACTTGACCTCGACACATGCGCCGTTGCCGGTGGAGTAGGAGGACTTGGTCCACGTGTCCGTGGCGCCTTGCTGGATTGCCATGTTCGCTCCGGATAGCCAGTTGTTGAGAGTTGCTGTCACCGCACTGCGGGTTCGCTACGGAACTCGCAGTGCGGTTCGCGCCAACGTTGTTGCTCGATGGCGTGATCGACGCTACTCGCCAACATCGGCGGGCGAAGTGACCGTTCACTCGTCCGGGTGGCATATTCCAGTGGAGTCTTCCGTCCTGGCATGGTGAGGGTGTAGTGTCCGGCACTTTCCCGCCGGGGCCCGTTCTCAGGGGTGCGCGTCAGCGCGCGTACTCCTTGGCGATGTCCGCGATGAACTGCCGTGACTGCTCCACGTTCAGGGCCTGCGCCCGCAGATGCTCGTACATCACGCTGTATTTCTGGACGTCGTTCGCCTTCTCCAGATACAGGTCGCTGGTGACGCCCTCGATGTAGACCACGCTGGAGTCGGCCGCGTCGGGGAACTCCAGGATCGCGTACTGCCCGTTGAGTCCCGGGTGAGCGCCCATGTCGAAGGGGATCACCTGCACGGTGACGTGCGGGAACTGGGACTGTTCGACGAGGTGTTCCAGCTGGTCGCGCATGAGGGAGCGGTTGCCGACGACGCGACGCAGGGCGGCCTCGTCGAGAACGGTCCACAGTCGGAGCGGGTTCTCCGGGGCGGAGATACGTTCCTGTCGACGCAGGCGCACCTGGACGCGCTTGTCGATGTCACCGGAAGCGGTCTCGGGCAGCGCGCCCGCGATCAGTGCCTCGGCGTACGGCCGGGTCTGGAGGAGACCGGGCACGACCTGGGGATCGTAGACGCGAAGTGACGCGGCGTCGGTTTCCAGCCCGATGTAGACGCTGTACGGGATGTCGCCGAAGGAGTGCCACCAGCCCTGCTGGCGTGAATCCTTGGCCATCTGCATCAGGGAGTCGACGATCCGGTGGTCCTCGACCTCGTAGACCCCGCACAGATCGCGGACGTCACGCTGGCTGATACTGCGCCGTCCGTTCTCCAGGCGGCTGATCTTCGACTGCGAGACCAGCAGACGCTCGGCGACCTCTTCGGCCGTCATGCCCTTGAGCTCGCGGAGCCGGCGCAGCTCCTGGCCCAGCCGGCGCCGCCGGACGGTGGGATTGACACTTGACGCCACGGGACGTGCACCTCCGGCTGCGGGCCTCTACTTTGCGTATCTGCTGTTGAGCAGACTGCCACCAAGGTGCGTTCTACCGCTGGAAAACACCGGATATGCGCTGGGTACACGCCCGTTCGGGGATCTGGCGTACATATCGCGCAGATCGCGTACGCGTACGTCGCCTTCACTCGTACCGCCCGCATATGCGCGACGCCCGCGAAATGCGGCCGCGCGGGGCGGTGGAGCCGTGTCGTCGTCCGGACGTACGGCCCCACCGTCCCGCGCGAGCCAGCGGCTCCCGAACCGGGTCTTGGGGACTGCGGTGCGGCGCTGGGGTCGTGCCGGCGGTGCGTGGCGGTGCTCTTTGTGGTGCGTGGCGGTGCTGTTGTGCGTAGTGGTGCGTGCGGTGCCTGGTGGCGCCGTGGGACTGCGGCTCAGTGGACCACGGCGCGCGCCATGGAACCGTGGCGCGGTTGCATCGGAACGCCGTGGGCGGGTTCCGGTGCGGACCTGACTCCGGCGGTGGCCGGGCGGCCTGCCGGTGCCGGGTTGCGGCGTGGCTGTGCACCCACTCCGTTCTGAACGTCCATGACCGCGTGGGCCACGAGGCCGCCCATGGGGTCATGCCTGATCAGGTCCCGTAGCCGGGAGCGGGACGAGCGTCCCTCGTTGCCCGGATACAGGTGCTTGCCGAGACCGACCGCATGGGCCAGCGCGGCGAGCGCCGCGGTCCGCGGGTCCGGCGGTACGCCGGTGCGGATCGCGCTGTCCAGCCGGGACTTGATCTCCCGGCTGATCTCCGTGTCCGTCGCTTGGTAGCGAGTCGTCGGAAGCACCCCGCACATCTGGCCGGCCACGGCATGGACCATGCCGCACCTCTCCAGATGCGAGAGGTAGGTCTGGCGCAGCCCCAGTCGGGGTCCGCCAATCCAGTTGACCGCGCGTACGGGTGCTCCGCGTCGGCGAAGCAGTTCCAACGCACAGTCCAGTGTTGGATCTCCAGTCGGCCGTGGCTGCACCACGGCGATACGATCCCCGTCTGGGGCTATCCGTCCGGCCAGCGCCAGCTCTACTAGCTGTGCTCCGGCCAGACCGAGGTCGAGCGACTGCGGCTGTGCGGTGGTACCCGTGGTCGGGTCCAACGCCAGCAGCAGAAGCTCTTCCGGAAGAGTTCTGCGGCTCCTGCCCATCCATGCCTCCCCGCGTGGATGAATGACAGGGTGACCCCTCTCACAATGGTCTGTCGAGAGTGCCTGACCGGTTCGTGATGGAACCAGCAGGTATGTCGTTCTCGTCTACCGCAGGGGTTAAGCCCGCACACAGGACACTGGTACATGGTTCGGACAGCGATGTCCGGGCGGCGGGTCAAGGGTTCACGGTTCGTTGGGCGCCCGGTGGGTGGCGCACGGAGGAGGCATCGGTGGCGGGCGAGTCCCCCGACAGGTCGAAGCAGCACGAGTCGTCGGCTTCGTCGGCAGAAGCGACGCCGGGGACCCCGGCCGCGGTTCCGGGCCCGAGCCGGGCCGCCGCGGCGGCGGCGTCGGCCGATCCCCGTCTGGCGGTGGCTCGTGAACGGGCCGCCACGGTACGGGTGGATCAGGCGACGGCGGTGTTCTCGACGCGGGCGTTGGCGGAAGGTTCCGCCGGGTCCGGGGGGAAGGGCCCCGTGGAGGACGCGCGACTTCGCGAGGCCGTGGCCGCCTGGGTCGCAGGGGCGGACGAGGGGGCCCCTGAGGGGGAGTCAGAGGTTCCGGAAGCCTCCACGGGCCCGGAGGACTCAGACAAGGCCTCCAAGGCCTCCAAGGGCGCGGAGAAGGCCGTTGCGGCGGCGGAGGGGGACGGCGCCGGGGCCGAGGCCGAGGCGGAGGCCGAGGTCGAGGCGGAGGCCGAGGTCGAGGTCGAGGTCGAGACCGAGGTTGAGGCTGGGGCTGGGGCTGAGGGCGAGGCTGACGGGGAGTCGGCTTCGGGGTCCTACGCCAGTGCCGACATCGATGCCGACGCTGATGCCGACTCCGACTCCGACTCCGGCTCCGACTCCGGCTCTGACGCGGACTCTGACGCCAAGTCCGAGGTCGAGGCCGATGCCGAAGCCGATGCCGAAGCCGATGCCGATGCCGAAGCCGAAGCCGAGGCCGAAGCCGAGGGCACGGCGGCGGATGACGCCGACGCCGACGCCGAACCGAAGACGGACGCGAAGTCCACGTCGGACGCCGAGTCCGAGACGGACGCCGAGTCCGAGACGGAGTCCGAGTCCGAGCCCGAGGACTCGAAGCCGGAGGCGCAGGACTCTCCGGAGGACGCGTCCGAGACGTCTGAGACCTCGAAGAAGACCTCCGAGACCTCCGAGACCTCCGAGACCTCCGAGACCTCCGAAGGTCCCGAAGATTCCGCGACCCCCGAGGCCCCCTCGGACGTCGAGGGCTCCAAGGACACGCCGTCCGCGGACGATTCGACGTCCGCCGACGACTCGTCGTCCGCGAAGGACGCCCCGGACACAGACGACGCGCCCGAGCCCCCCGTCGACCAGCCCACCGCCATCTTCAAGGCGCCGAAGCGCCCGGCGGTGGACCAGCCCACCACCATGCTCAAGCTGGGTGGCGTCAAGTCGGCCACCGACAAGCCCGCGGACGAGTCGAAGGCGGACCGGCCCAAGGCGGACCGGCCCAAGGCGGACCAGCCCAAGGCGGACCGGCCGAAGCCCGAGACCCCGTCCGAGCGCACCAGCAAATTCGTGGCCCTCAAGCCCCTCGACGAACCCGTGTCGAGGGTGAAGCCGAAGACCACCGCGACCCCGTCCGTTCCCTCCGCCTCCTCCTCGCCGACCAGGGTGGCCCCCGCCGACGCCACTGCCGCCCTCCCGCAGGTCGGCCCCGAGCGCACCACACAGCAACCGCTGCCGCCGAAGCCGCCGCTGGACCTGCTGGCCGAGCTGACGAACACGCCGCCGCCCCCGCAGACCCCCGTGCGGACGCTCGCGCGCCGGGTGAAGATCTGGACGCCGCTGGTCCTGCTGCTCGCGGTCGTCTTTGCGGTCGCACAGTCGCTCCGGCCGGTGCCGACGCCCACGCTGGACCTCACCGCCGAATCCAGCTACACCTTCGGCGGCGGCGGCGCCTCCATCCCGTGGCCGTCCTCCGGTCAGGGCGCGCTCGACGTCCAGGGCATCGGTTCGTTCGGCACGTCCGGCGAGCAGAAGGCGGCGCCCATCGCGAGCGTCGCCAAGGTGATGACGGCGTACCTGATCCTGCGCGACCACCCGATCAAGTCCGGCGACGGCGCGAAGATCAAGGTGGACCAGAAGGCCGAGGACCAGTCGGACGCCGGCGACGAGTCGACCGTCAACGTGCACGCGGGCGACACCATCACGCAGAAGGAGGCCCTGGAGGGCGTCCTGATCGCCTCGGCGAACAACGTGGCCCGGCTGCTGGCCCGCTGGGACGCCGGTTCCGAGACGGCCTTCGTCGCCAAGATGAACGCCGCCGCCAAGGAACTCGGGATGACGAACACGACGTACACCGACCCGTCCGGCCTGACGAAGACGACCGTGAGCACGGCCGCGGACCAGGTGAAGCTGGCCAAGGCCGCGATGAAGGACGCTTCCTTCCGCGAGGTCGCCCGGATGATGGAGTACACCGACTACAAGGGCACCAGGCACAGCAACTGGAACCACCTCGTCGGCTCCAACAACGTCATCGGTATCAAGACGGGCACCACCACCGCGGCCGGCGGCAACCTCGTCTTCGCGGCGACCAGGGAGATCGACGGCGAGGTGCGGACCATCGTCGGAGCGGTGATCAGCCAGGGCCCGGGCGGCAACGACAACACCATCCTCGGCGGGGCCCTGGCCGCGGGCGACAAGCTGATCCGCGCCGCGCAGGCCTCGCTGAAGTCCGCGACGATCCTGAAGAAGGGCGATGTCGTCGGTTACGTCGACGACGGGCTCGGTGGCCGTACGCCGGTCGTGATCACCAAGGACGTCACGGCGGTCGGCTGGGCGGGGCTCAAGGTCAAGCTGTCCTTCGTCTCCTCGGAGCTGCCGCACTCCGCGAAGGCCGGCACCAAGGTGGGCTCGCTCACCGTGGGCGACGGCGGCAGCAGCAGCGCCGTGCAGGTTCCCGTCGAGCTCCAGAAGGACCTCGCCGAGCCGGGCTTCGGCGCCAAGCTGACCCGCGTGAGCTGAGCGGCCGTACACAGCGAGCCCGAGCGGACGTACGCAGGAGGGTACGGGCGTACGGGTAGGGGTACGGGCGTACGAGTGGGGCGCGCTTCCGGCAGGGGGCGTATCCCCCGTACGCCGGAAGCGCCCCGAACGCCATGTGAACGCGCCGTGAGCCCGCCGTGAGCGCGGCACGAACGCACCGCACCCCGTCGGGGGCGCCCCACCCGGGAGCTCCCCGGCGGGGTGCGTGCTAGCGTCGCGAGATCGGGGCAGGTCGCGGGCCGCGGGTCCCGGGCCGAGCACGAGAAAACGGGACACGGGAGCCTTGCAGTGGCGACAGCGGAGCCGACACACGCCGACGACGCCGATCCTGGCCCTGGCCCTGGCCCTGGACCAGGTCCTGAACCGGATCGCGGACCGGGCTCGCGAATACGGCTGCCCGCACACGCCACCGGCGACCCCGCTGACGACAGTCTCACGGACGACGAGCCGCGGGAGCCCGTGACGCCGGAGTCCCCGAGGCGGGAGTCCCTGACGCGGGAGTCCGCGGTCCAGGGGCGGCGTACCCGCCTCAAGGCCTTCGTCCTGCGTCACCCCGTCGCCTTCGTCACCGTCGTGGCCGGCCTCCTGCACGTCGTCTGGTTCTTCACCTTCGCGAACAGTGGCGGAGACCTCGCGGCGCAGGACGCGTGGGCGGAGTTCGTCGGACGGCACCCGGACTCGGCGTACAACCTCGCCTGGTACGGCGGTATGCACCCGGTGTCGTACAGCGTGGTGTCGCCGTATCTGATGTCGGTCCTCGGCGTCCGTACGACGATGATGATCGCCGGGACGATCTCGGCGGGCCTGCTGACGATGATCCTCATCCGCAGCCGCGCGATACGGCAGCCGCTGGCGCCGGCCTTCGCGGGTGTCTTCGCGCTCATCTGCAACGCGATATCGGGGCGGGTGACGTACGGCCTCGGCATGGTCTTCGGGCTCGCCGCGGCCGCCGTGGTCTTCTGCTGGCCGCACCGCTGGCGCTACAAGCGCTGGGCGAAGGCCCTGTGCGCGGCGCCGCTCGCCGCGCTGGCGACCGCCGCGTCGCCGGTGGCCGGACTGTTCGTGGGCCTGGTCGCGGCGGCCCTCTTCCTCCAGAAGCGCCGCCCCGGCGCGTACGCGCTCGGCATCGCGCCGACCGTCGTCGTCGCGCTCTCGGCCTGGCTGTTCCCCTTCTCCGGCACCCAGCCGATGTCCTTCGGCTCGGCCTCGCTGCCGCTGATCTCCGCCGGGCTGGTCTTCGCGCTCGTTCCCAAGGAGTGGAAGACGGTACGGATCACGGCGGCGGTGTACGGCCTCGCCGTGCTCCTCGTGTGGCTGATCAGCTCGCAGATCGGCTCGAACATCACCCGCCTGGCGATGCTGCTCGAGGGCGTCGTGCTGCTCGCCGCGCTCCCCTTCACCGTGCCGAAGTCACGCAAGTGGTACGTCACCGTTCTCGCCTTCGCCGGATTCGTCGGGTGGATCGGCTTCAAGTCGGTCGACGACATCATCCATACGACACCGGCGGCGTCCTGGGCCCGCGAGCTCGCTCCGCTGGTGAACCAGCTCCAGGTGGTCGGTGCCGAGAAGGGCCGCGTCGAGGTGGTCCCCGCCCGTTCCCACCGCGAGGCGTCCGCGCTCGCGCCGTACGTGAACCTCGCCCGCGGCTGGAACCGCCAGGCCGACATGGAGCGCAACCCGCTCTTCTACGACGACACCCTCAACTCCGCGAACTACCACGAATGGCTTCAGCGCTGGGCCGTCCACTACGTGGTGCTGCCCAAGGGCGAACCGGACGGGGACGGCGGCGAACGCGAGCGGCAGCTGGTCCAGCGCGGCATGCCCTACCTCCGCCAGATCTGGGGCGACGCGAACTGGCAGCTCTTCTCGGTCACGGACCCCATGCCGCTGGCCGATCCGCCGGCCGTCGTCGACCGGGCGGAGCAGGGCGAGCTGACCATCGAGGTGAAGAAGGCGGGCCGCGTTCTCATTCGCATTCCGTACTCCCCGTGGCTCGGGCTCGTCGACGCCAAGGGCAAGAGCGTGAAGCCGCCGCAGGAGACGCAGAAGTCCAAGCACCGTGCGGAGGGCAAGCCGAAGACGTACGACAACCTCAACGGCTGCCTCATGGAAACCCCGGAGAACGCTTCCGGCGACAAGTGGACGGAGCTCCTGGCCCCCGCCCCCGGCACCTACCGCCTGGCGGCCCCGTACCAACTCCCCCGGGGAACGCCGTGCCCCGAGGAACTGCGCTGACCCGCCCCGCGGCTACCTTCCGCGTGGAGTGCTTCGGCCGCGGGCCGGTGGGGGCTGGTCGCGCGGTTCCCCGCGCCCCTAAGAGCTTTCAGCCCGTCCGGCGTTCGAGGACGAGGCCGTTCAGGCCGATCGGGGGTCTGGGGGGCGGAGCCCCCGAGTGGGGATGATGTGGGTCCCCCTGCTCGAGCGAAGCCGAGAGCTTGGGGGAGGGTAGGGGCGGCGGGGGCCAGACCCCCCGGTGCCCGCCCCGTCCGCGGCTCACTTCACCGGAAACGCCACGTCACACACCGCGTCCTCCGGCCCTGCCGCATCCCAGTCCGCGAAGTACACCTCCCGGCAGGGACCGTCGTACGACAGCCCCCGCTCCCCGATCCACGCCTCGACCGCCTCGAACGCGGCGATGATCTGCGGATGAGCCACCTGCGCCTTGGTGATCCGCGCGTACGCGAGCCGCCGCGCCGGCTCCACCCGCACCCCGATCCCCGACGCCCGCCCCCGCTTCTCGGCCCACGCCCGCGCAGCCTCCTCGTCGGCGACCGGCACGCACGACTCGGCGGGCCCGTCACTCTCCATGCTGACCTCGGCGTAATAGACGACGAAGGGCGAGCCGGTCGTCCCGCCGCACTCCCGCGCCCCGTCCTCCAGTCGCCCCAGCGAGGCCGGAATCCAGACCGGCAGCTCATCCGCCAGCGTGTGCCGCTTCTCCGTCAGCACCACCCGCTCCGGCACATCCACCGTCTCGACCACGAACTTCCCGTACATGTCGGTACTCCTCCCTGACAGCCGTCCACGGAGGTACTCGGCGAGCGTCCGCTGCGAAGCGAACCGGGCCTCGGCATCCGCCCAGTACGTGGCGAGGAGCACCGCGCCCTGCGCCGCCCCGACCTCCACCACCTCGGCGATCCGCGCGAGCGGCATGTCGAGCTGCCGCAGCAGCGCGACCAGGCGGGCCCGCTCGACCTGGTCGGCGCGGTAGTAGCGGTATCCGCTGACCTCGTCGACGTGGGCCGGAGCGAGCAGTCCGAGCCGGTCGTACAGCCGAAGCGCCTTCGGCGAGAGCCGCGCGCGGGCGGCGAACGCGCCGATCGTGAGCAGTTCCTGTTGCACGAGCCCATCCTCCGTCACCGGGAGCCTTCGGCCCGGTGACAAAGGACGCTGCTCCCTGCCCCAGGGGCAAGGTCAACCAACGGCTCTCAAGAGCGGACCCCGGAGTTACGCGAGCGCCTTCTCCACCGCCGCCACGACCTCCGCCGACTCCGGCTCGGTCTGCGGCGAGAACCGCGCCACGACGTCTCCACCCGGCCCGATCAGGAACTTCTCGAAGTTCCAGCGGATGTCACCGCTGTGGCCCTCGCCGTCGGCGGTGTCCACAAGACGCTGGTACAGCTCGTGCCGCGCGTCCCCGTTGACGTCGACCTTCTCCGTCATCGGGAAGGTGACGCCGTAGGTCGCGGAGCAGAACTCGGCGATCTCCTCGGAGGTGCCGGGCTCCTGCCCCATGAACTGGTTGCAGGGCACACCGAGCACGGTGAAGCCCTGCCCCGCGTACTGCTCGTGCAGCCGCTCCAGCCCCGCGTACTGCGGGGTCAGCCCGCACTTGGAGGCCACGTTCACGACGAGGACGGTCTTGCCGCGGTACTGCCCGAGGTCCGCGGAGCCGCCCTGGAGGGAATCGATCTGGACGTCGAGCACGGAACTGCTTGAACTGTCAGTAGTCATAAACGGATGCTAACTCCGCTTGATGTCGCCCCGGCCGCCGCCCGTCGTCCGCCCCGCATCCGCCCGTCGTCCGCCCCGCATCCGCTCATCGTCCGCCCGCCGGGTCCCCGTCCGCCCGGCCGGGTCCCCGTCCGCTCGGTAAGGTCGCGAACGTGACCACAGCGAACACGATCAAGGGCATCTACGAGGTACTCGACGACCGCTTCGTCACCGGCCGCTGCACGAACGGCGACGGCAGGCTGGAGCTCCTCCACGACGGCTCCCGCTGGGCCGAGGGCCCGCTGTACGTGCCCGCCTGGCGCCAGCTGATCTGGAGCGACATCCCCAACGACCGCATCCTGCGCTGGGACGAGCCCACCGGCACGGTCGGCGTCCTGCGCACCCCCGCGGGCAACAGCAACGGCAACACCCTGGACCGCGAGGGCCGCCTGATCAGCTGCGAGCAGGGCAACCGCCGGGTGACCCGGACGGAGCACGACGGATCGGTCACGGTCCTCGCCGACCGTTACGACGGCAAGCGGCTCAACAGCCCGAACGACGCGGTCGTACGGTCGGACGGTTCGGTCTGGTTCTCCGACCCGGACTTCGGGATCCTGAGCGACTACGAGGGCCACCGGGCCGAGTCGGAGATCGGCGCGTGCCACGTCTACCGCCTGGACCCGGGGACCGGCGAGGTACGGCTCGCCGCGGACGGCTTCGACGGGCCGAACGGCGTCGTCTTCTCGCCCGACGAACGGCAGCTGTACGTCTCCGACTCCCGCGCCGCCCGCATCCGTGTCTTCGACGTCCGCGACGACGGCGAACTCACGGACGGGAGAACGTTCGCGGAAGCAAAGAACGGTGTCCACTTCGACAACATCCGCTTCGACGACGAGGGCAGGCTGTGGGCGGCCGCCCTGGACGACGGGGTGCACTGCTACGACCCCGACGGCACCCTCATCGGCCGGCTCCTGGTCCCCGAGAGGGTCTCCAACATCACCTTCGGCGGCCCCAAGAACAACCGTCTCTTCATCACGGCGTCCACGTCCTTGTACTCGCTGACGATGTCGGTGACCGGCGCCCCCCGCATCCAGCGGCACCGGTAGATCGGCACACCGCCGCCCCGCGGCACCCGCTCCTTGCGTCCTCCACCCGTCCTACTCCCGCTGGGCCTTCACGAGTACCTCCCCGGCGGGCGTACGGGAGTACAGCACCGACCGCCCGGCCCGCCCCCTGCGCACCAGCCGGGCGTCCAGCAGCACCTTCAGATGGCGTCCGACCGAGCCGAGACCCTGCCCGGTCAGGGCCACCAACTGCGTCGTGCTCATGGGGGAGTCGAGGAGGACGAGGACCCCGGCGCGGGCGGGTCCGAGCAGCGCGCCCAGACTCTCCGGCACGGCCTCGGGACCGGTGTCGGCGAGAACGCCCGAGCAGGGGTAGACGACGGCGTACCGGTCCGGCTCCTCCCATGACACCCAGCCGTGCCGCTGCGGTGTGATCGGTACGAACACCAGCTCGGCGCCGGAGATCTCGCGAGGCGGGTACTCGTGGAGATTGACCTGCAGCCGGTTGTCGCCGAGCCAGCGCGTACCCGGCCGCAGCGCGTCGAGGGCCGCAGCCCAGCCGCCCTGGCTCAACTGCGCGGTCCGGGCGACGACATCGGCCTCCAGCACGCGCCGCCGCCGGTCCCAGTAGGGGCGTACGGCCTCGGTCCAGACGTGGGTGAGCAGGTCCGCGGCGCGCTCCGGGAGGTCGTCGCGGTGCAGAGCGGCGGGCAGTGGTCCGGCAAGGGAGACGCCGAGATGGGCCCGGGCGTCCGCGGCCGACGCCTCCCGCACCCGGGCGACCTCCTCCTCGAAGTCGGTCTCGCCGCGCGGCGTCGGCGTCAGGAAGTCGGCGATCCAGTCCCGCCCGAGCCCGGACCGCATGAGCAGCGCGGTGACGGGGTCACCGGCCAGCCGCCTCTTGTACGCGGGCAGATGGGCGTCGAGCCAGGCCCGCTCCCCAGGGTGCGCGGCCGTCCGCGCGTGCAGCAGCTTGACGGCGGCGAAGGTCTCGGCGAGCGGGGAGAGCACGAAGCGGGTGCGGGCGAGAGTGTCGGCGTTGATCTGCCACCAGCCCATCCGCACCTCCCGCCGCTTCCCTGTCGCGGTCCATTGCCCCGTGTGGTTTCGCTTCTCCGCGAAACAATAACGACCACGCCGGGCGCCGCCCGAGACTCCGCGCATGCGCAGCTACTCCGACCTCTTCCGCACCCGGGAGTTCACCCCTCTCTTCCTGTCCTCCGCGCTCAACTCGGCGGCCTCGACGATCGGCGGCCTGGCCGTCGGGACACTGGTGTACAAGGCGACGGACTCGCCGCTGCTGTCGGCGGTGAGCATGTTCGGGCCGCAGCTCGCCCAGGTGGCCGGCGCGACCACCCTGCTGTCGGCGGCGGACCGGCTGGCGCCGCGCGCCACGATGACGGCCATCGCCCTGTCCTTCGCCGTCGGTACGGCGGTGATGGCGACGCCGGGACTCCCGGTCCGGGGGTTGTTCCTCCTGATCTTCGTCCTGGGTCTGGTCTCGTCCCTCGGCGGAGGCGTCCGCTGGGGTCTGCTGAACGAGATCCTTCCCAAGGACGGCTATCTGCTGGGCCGTTCGGTCTTCAACATGGTCAACGGCCTCACACAGATCACGGGTTACGCGACGGGCGGCGTCCTGGTGGCGGTGCTCTCGCCGAGGATCACTCTGGCGAGCGCGGCGGCCCTGTATCTCGCGGCGGCGCTGGTCACCCGCCTCGGCTTGACCCGGCGGGCGCCGAGGGCCACCGGCCGCCCCTCGATCGCGCGGACCTGGCGCACCAACGCGCTGCTGTGGTCCTCGCCCCCGCGCCGGACGACGTATCTGCTCCTGTGGATCCCGAACGGTCTGATCGTCGGCTGCGAGTCCCTGTACGTGTCGTACGCCCCGGACCGGGCGGGTCTGCTCTTCGCCTTCGCGGCGTTCGGCATGTTCGTCGGCGATGTGACGACGGGCCGGTTCATCCCGCCCGCGGTCCGCGGCCGCCTGGGCATTCCGTTCCTGCTGCTCCTGGCGACGCCGTATCTGCCGTTCGCGCTGGGGCCGGGGGTGGCGGTGGCGGCGGGCGCGGCCGCCCTCGCCTCGGTCGGCTTCGGGGCGAGTCTGATCCAGCAGGAACGCCTGATGGCCCTGACCCCGGACGAGCTGAGCGGGCACGCCCTGGGACTGCACTCCTCGGGCATGCTCACGATGCAGGGGGTGAGCGCGGCACTGGCGGGAACGGTCGCCCAACTCACCTCGCCCGGAACGGCGATGACGGTGATGGCGATCGCATCGGTCGCGGCGACACTGCTGATTTCGGGCCTCCGCCAACGCCCGGAAGTATCCACACCACAACAGAAGCAACCAGAAGTGAACTCCCTCTGAACCCCCAAAGGTTGTGCTACGGCAGTCACAACTCCCCCTCGGAGGAAGTCGTCGAACGGGATGACCACACGCGCACAGACATACACACAGACTTACGCGCGGACCTCATCGGCCCCCAGGGCCCCGTTGGGCCCATCGGGCCCCGTGGAGGAGAACCGATCATGTTCAGTCGCCGCATCACCGCTCTGCCGAGGGCGCTGGCGCTCGCCACCGCCGCCGTGGCCGTAACCGTCGCCGCCCCCGCGGCACACGCCGCCCCCGCGGCACACGCCGCGCCCGCCAAGAGCGCGACCGCGGTCGTCGTCGGCCAGAAGCTGTACTACACGGCGGCCGCCGGCCAGACGAACCATCTGTCCATCTCCTGGGCGCTCGGCGCGACCGACCCGGATTCCCAGCTGAGCGACTTCATCTACACCTTCGACGACACCGTCAAGATCTCCCTGGGCGCGGGCTGCGTCCGCCCGGCCGGCGCCGACGACACCAAGGCCGTCTGCACGGTCGCGGAGCCCAACTTCGAGGCGTCCGACCTCGACTCCCTGATCGTCGACCTCGGAGACGGCAACGACACCGCGACGACCGGCAACACAAGCGGCGGGTACACGAGGATCTACGGCGGGCCGGGCGACGACACCCTGACCGGCCACGGCGTCGACGTCCTCTACGGCCAGGGCGGCAACGACCGTCTCTCCGGCGGCGGCGGGGTCTACGACGAGGGCGCGAACGGCGGCGCGGGCAACGACATCCTCGTCAACTGCAGCGCCGAGTGTCATGGCGGCGCGGGCAACGACAGCCTGTCGGGTACGAGCGGCGACAACTCCCTGTTCGGCGACGACGGCAACGACAAGCTGTACGGCAACGCGGGCCGCGACCTCCTCCAGGGCGGCCGCGGCAACGACACCCTGTACGGCGGCGCGGGCGACGACAAGCTGTACGGCAACAGCGGCGACGACGTCCTGCACGGAGGCGCCGGCAAGGACTTCCTGTCCGGCGGTCCCGGCCGCAACAAGACGTACCAGAACTGACCCGTTCGCGGGGTGGTCGGGCGGACGTGAGGAACGCCGGCCCGACAGGCTCTCGGTCTCTCCCGGGCCGGGAGCCGGATCGTCCCCCTGAGGTCAGGCCTTGCCCGTCCCGGACCCCTCGACGGCGCGCAGGGCCTCGATGACGCTGACCACATGGGCGCGGGCGGCCGCCTCGGCGCGCTGCGGATCACGCGCGGCGATGGCCTCGACGAGGGCGAGGTGCTCGCCCAGGGAGACCTGGGGGCGCCCGGACTGCAGGGCCAGCCGGAACTGGTGGCGGACGATCTGCGCGTTCAGGCGGGTGAGGAGTTCGGCGGCGGTGTCCTGGCCGGAGATGTCCCTGACGAAGTCGTGCAGCTGGCGGTTGAGGTCGGAGTACTTCAGGGGTTCGGCGGCCTGGACGGCGGCGCGCAACTGCTCGCCGAGCGCGAGGAGTTGCGCGCTCTGCGCATCGGTGACCCGTTCGGCGGCCTTGGCCGCGCACAGCCCTTCGAGCACCATGCGGCACTCGTAGATCTCCACCGCCTCGCTCACGGACACGGTACGGACCCGGGCACCGCGGTTGCGGATCCGCTCCACAAGACCGTCGGCGGCGAGATCGACCAGCGCGGCCCGCACACTGGCCCGCGTGACATCGAACTGCTCGGCCAACTCGGCCTCGACCAGGCGCTGTCCTGGCACCATGTCACCGGCGAGGATGGCCCTGCGCAGCGCGACGAGGGCCTGCTCCTTGGCCGCGGCGCCGCTGCCTTTGGCACTGCCGGTAGCTGGGGACACGTACGTACTCCTTCGGTCTCGAAACTCCTGGAGCGCCTCGGGCTTCCTTGAGCTCTCCGCTCTCCTTGGAGATGGTTACCGACCGTAGGATGGGTACACAAAATCGTCAACAATCTGGCCCCGACCGTTGGGATCCGGGCCCGGTGGCTGCCGGCATTCTGGGGGTGTGGTCGTGGAGCGGATGCGGATCCGCCGGGGAGGGGAGCGTGCCATGGGCGGGGCGGAACGGGATCGGCTCGGTTCGGGGCCGATGGACCCCGAGCAGATGATCGCGGAGGCGCGGAAGGCGTTCTTCGTGATGTTCGGGTTCCTCGCGCTGGTCTGGCTGGTGCAGCTCGCGAACTTCGCCGACCACTACGCACTCTCGCGGGACTACGGAGTGGTGTCCGGCGACATCGGCACGCTGCCCGACATCCTCACCGCACCTTTCCTGCACTGGAACTGGGCACACATCGAGAGCAACTCGGGACCGCTGTTCGTCTTCGGATTCCTGGCCGCCTACCGAGGGGTGGTCCGCTTCCTCGGGCTCAGCCTGCTCATCGTGGTGACCAGCGGTCTCACGGTCTGGTTCCTCGAGCAGGGCAACGTGGACACGGTCGGCGCCAGCGGCCTGATCTTCGGGTACTTCGGCTATGTCGTGGTACGCGGGCTCTTCGACCGGCACCTGATCGACACGCTGATCGGTGTCGTCATGGCGGCCTCCTTCGCCTACATGCTCACCGTGGCGGTGCCGGGAACGCCGGGGGTGAGCTGGCTGGGACACCTCGGCGGCCTGATCGGCGGCCTGGTCGGGGCCTGGCTCTTCCGGGACCGGCGCCCCCGGCCCGACAAGGACACCCACTCCGGCGGCGGCACCGGCCCGACCGTCCGCGGCGCCCTTCAGCCCCGCGCCGACAATCCGCGTGCCGACCTCCACAAGGAACTCGGCGACCTGGGCCTGCTCTAGAACCCGTCCTTCGCCCTGCTCCCGGCCCGCAGAGTCCCGCCCGCGCCTGTCTGCCCGCTGATCCGCGAGACACCGCACACCGCTGCCTCGGACCCCCGCCGTATGCGGCCTGGCTCACACGGACAGGCCCGTATCGCGCGGTGGACAGTGGGTACGCGCCATCCGTGGGCCTCGGCGGCGCCGTCATCCACCCTTGAGGGCACAAATCCGGCAACCTTGTCATTTGGCCGTCGGGCACGTGGTCGGGGGCTTCCGCGGCCTGTCCGCAAAAGAAGGACGACCCTGGAACGGGGGACGCATGACCCAGGCGGATGATCGCAGGGGGCTGGCCGGCGTGGCCACGAGACAGGGGCTCGAGGCGGCGGTCGTGGAGGAGGCGGTCGTGGAGGAGGCGCCGTTGCCGCAGGCGGCCCCCGTGCCACGGGTGATCCCGGTCAGGCCGGGCGCCCGCAAGGACCGGCTCGCCGCGTTGGACGGGCTGCGATTCCTGGCGGCGCTGTCGGTGGTCCTCTTCCACTTCGTCGGCCAGACCCCCGGGGCGATGGCGTTCGTCTGGGGCCGTCCGTACCAGAGCACCTTCCCGGAGTCGCACGCCTACTTCGCCTTCGGACGGCTCGGCGTCGACCTGTTCTTCCTGATCAGCGGCTTCGTCATCTGCATGAGCGCGTGGGGGCGCACCCCGCGTGACTTCTTCATCTCACGCGTCACCCGTCTGTACCCGATGTACTGGATCGCGATCGTGGTGTCGGCGTGCGTCATCTACTTCGCCGACACCCCGTTCGGGCACCCCAACCCGCGGGTGCTCTTCGCGAACTTCACGATGTTGCAGACTCCGCTCGGTGTCGCCAATCTGGATCCGGTCTACTGGACGCTCTGGCCGGAACTCTGCTTCTACCTCACGTTCGCGGTCGTGGTGTGGAAGGGCCTCACCCACCAGCGGGTGGTGATCTTCTGCGGGTTGTGGACGGTCGCCGCGGTGCTGGCGCCCAGTGCCGACATCCCGCTGCTCACGCTGATCGTGAACCCGACGTCCGCCCCGTACTTCATCGCGGGCATGGCCTTCTACCTCATGCACCGCTACCGGCCGACGCCGCTGCTGTGGGGGATCGTCGCCATGTCGTGGCTGCTGGCGCTGCACTTCCTGCTGGCGCCCCACGGCGGCCGCGTCAACTGGGCCACCTGGTCGCCGTGGCGCGGCTGGCTGATCCTCGTGACCACGGTGTTCTTCCTGCTGATGGGCGCCATCGCGCTCGGCGGGACCCGCTGGATCCGCTGGCGCGGGCTGACCGTCGCGGGTGCGATGACCTTCCCGCTGTACCTGTTGCACGACACGATCGGAATGACCGTCGCCCACCACTACGGCCACCGGATCGACCCCGCGGCGCTGGTCGTGGCCACGGTGACCGCTTTGATCGTCCTGTCGTACCTCGTGCACCGCTTCGTCGAGCGCCCGGTCGCGCTGGCCATGCGGCGCTCGCTGAACACCGCCGCGTTCGGCCCGCAGCCGCAGCCGCAGCCGCAGCCGCAGCCGCCGACGCCGCGCTCTTGACGGGTAGGGTTCATCTCTTCGCCGGGTCCCCCTGGTGGAGTCCCCGCGGTAGGTCCTGCCATGGCCGTTTCTCCTGACCTCGATCCGTACGCACGGTGGCGGCACGCGCTCGCCGAGGCCGACCGGGTCTTCGCGTCACCTCCCGGACTCGACAGCCCGGTGGACGGCTGCACCTACTGCACTCCGGAGTCGGAGCTGCGCACTCTCGGTGGCGATCCCGCCGACGTGTCGGACGATCTCCTCGGACGCTTCATGCGTGAGGTCGTCAGCCACTGGGACGCGGACCAGTACGTCGTCCTGTGGCGTCGGCTCATGCCGCGTGCGCTGCGCTATTGGGGGCCGGAGGGCCACGACACCGATCCGTCCGCGGAAATCGGCCATCTCGGCCGGGACGGGGCCAGGTTCGTCGACTGGCCGGCGCCCGAACGTGTCGTGGTGGAGGAGGCCTTCCGCGCGCTGTTGGCCATGGCTCTGGTCGACGGTCGCTCTCCCTCGGACATCTGCGACCTCTTGGCGGCAATCGCGCAGGCGACGGGTGAACTGGAGCCGTGGCTGGAGCACATGGCCGGGCTCTGCGGCCCCGAGGCGGACGCCGGGCTCGTCCGCCTCGGCCTCGACTGGGCGACCGAACTCCTGTGGGAGGAGTTCCGGTTCACGTGGTGGTACGACGGCGACCCCCAGGTGATCGGCGCCTGGCTGCCCACCCAGCGAGCCCGCATCGCCGCCTTCGCCACGCGGCATCCGCGCTGCAAGACCGCGGCGGACGCGTTGATCGCGTTCGACCGACTCGAAGGCGGTGACCACAGCCCGTGGTTGTACCCGTACGGCATGAAGGAGCTTCTCGGGCAGGCCCCATGAGCAGCCTGTGAGGGCCGTACGGACGTCGGTTTCGTCCGCGCGCCACGAATGTGCTGGCCAGGCAGGCCGTTCGCACCGGAGGTGCTGTTTGGGTAAAGGGTTCGGCATCGACAGTTCAATGGTCTTGTCCTGTGCATGTCTCACTCGATGAGATGCACGGAGACCACTCCGTGCAACTCAGGACCACCCAGGGGGATTCATGCACATATCCCGTACCGGGCGCGGTGTCGCGGCTTCCACGGCCGCCACCGCCGCCCTCGCCGTCGCCGCGCTGGCGACCGCTCCGCTGGCCGGCGTCACCACCGCCGCACCCGCCGCCGTACCGCACACCAAGGCCGTCCCGGCCATCGCCGGGCACACCCTGGTCCGCGACGTGGCGAGCCCGCTCTCCAGTGAGCAGTGCCAGGCCAAGTGGCACATCGCCTGTTACAACCCGCTCCAGTACCGCACCGCGTACGACCTCAACGCGCTGTACCGGAAGGGCATCACGGGCAAGGGGCGCACCATCGTCATCGTCGACTCTTTCGGCTCCCCGACGATCCAGCACGACCTCGACGTCTACAGCAAGCAGTTCGGTCTGCGCAGCACCAAGGTCAACGTGGTCAAGTGGGGCAAGGTCCCCGTGTTCGACCCCAAGAACTCGGACATGACCGGTTGGGCCGGCGAGACCACCCTCGACGTCGAGATGGCCCACGCCGTGGCGCCCGACGCCAAGATAGTCCTGGTGGAGACGGCGGTCGCCGAGACCGAGGGTGTCACCGGTCTGCCGGAGATGATGGACGCCGAGAAGTACATGATCGACCACGGCGTCGGCGACGTCATCAGCCAGAGCTTCGGCGCCACCGAGGACACCTTCCCCGGTTTCGGCAAGGGCGACTTCTCCAGCATCAAGAAGCTGCGCTACGCCTTCCAGGACGCGAACCGCAAGCACGTGACCGTCCTCGCCTCCTCCGGCGACGGCGGCGCCACCGACCTGAAGGCGGACGGCAAGACCTACTACAACAAGCGCGTCAACTCCTGGCCCTCGTCGGACCCGTTGGTCACCTCCATCGGCGGCACGCAGCTCCACCTGGACGACAAGGGCCGGCGCGTCAAGCCCGACAGTGTCTACAACGACTACGGCTCGGGCGGCGGCGGCCAGTCCCACGTCTTCTCCCGCCCGGCCTTCCAGAACGGTGTGAAGAACGTCGTCGGCGCCCGCCGCGGCACCCCGGACGTGTCGCTGGCCGCCGCGGTCAACGGCGGTGCCTGGATCTACTCCAGCTACGACCCGACCGCCATCGGCTGGGACGTCACCGGCGGGACCAGTGAGGCCAGCCCGCTCTTCTCGGGCATCATCGCCCTCGCCGACCAGGCGGCCGGCCACCGGGTGGGCAACATCAACGAGGCGCTGTACGCCCTCTCCGCCCACCACGACAAGAGCACCGGCATCGTCGACGTGAACGATGGCACGAACAACAGCTACGAAGGCGTCACGGGCTACAAGGCCGTCAACGGCTACGACATGGCCACCGGCGTCGGCACCGTGGACGCCCTCCGCTTCGTGCCCGCCCTCGCCCGGGCGAGCCACCGCGGCTGACGCCATACCGCTGCACCGGGGTCTCGTCCCCTGAGAGCTGCCCCTGAGATCCACCCCTGAGACGGCCCGGGTTCCACACCCGGGCCGTCCGTCTGTTTATCTGTAGAAATCAAGTCGGTGGATTCAGGCTGAGAGTATCGAAATACTCGAAAATTGCGGCAGGCTGATTCATGTCCGCTTGCGCCTGTCCTCCTTCGGTATGCCGCCATCTTCTTCAATTAGCGTGTCGGACAAAACGGCCACGGTCGCCCTTGTTACGGTGCGGGTCCCAAGGATTGTCCACAAGGATGTCACGCGCCGGTCGGCGGACAGTATTCGCCTTAGTCGAAATTACTGGCGCAGTCCGGTCGAGAGGATACGGACCATGCACGGTTATTCTCGTCGCGGCCTGATCAAAGCGACGGCGGCCGCCGGCGCCGGCGCGGTGGTTCTCCCGGGCATCGCGGCCGCAGAAGCCCCGGGCGCGAGCGCCGCGACCGAAGAGGCCGGAAACGCGAAATGCAAGCCGGCGAAGCTGACCGGCCGCATCGTCCGTCCCGAGAACCCCGGATACGCGAGTGCGAGCCGGGGTTGGGACGAGTACTTCGCTCACTATCCGCTGGTCATCGTCTTCGCCCAGAACACCCAGGACGTGGTCAACGCCCTGACGTGGGCGCGGCAGAATGACGTCGCGCTGCGGGTGCGCAGCGGCCGCCACAGCCTCGAGGGCTGGTCGAACGTGGACAGCGGCATCGTGATCGACGTCAGCGAGTTGAAGTCGGTCCATATCGACACCGCCTCCCGTATCGCGACAGTCGGCGCCGGGCTCAACCAGTTGGAGGCCGTGACCGCGCTCGCGAAGAAGGACCTCGCGGTGACGACCGGGACAGAGGGCAGCGTGGGCCTGTCCGGTGCGACGCTCGGCGGCGGTTTCGGCTTCCTCACCCGCTACCTCGGCATGGCCTGCGACAGCCTGGTGGGGGCCGAGGTCGTCGTCGCGTCGGGTGCCGAGTGCGCCAAGGTGGTCAAGGCGGACCTGAACAACCACTCGGACCTGCTCTGGGCGCTGCGCGGGGCGGGGAACGGCAACTTCGGGATCGTCACGTCACTCACCTATCAAGCGGCTCCGCTGAAGAGCGTCACTTATGTGCAGGCGACGTGGGAGGGAATCGGGGACCTGCACGGGGTCTTCGACGCATGGCAGCGCACGGCACCGACCGCCGACAACCGCCTCGGAACCCAGGTCGAGATCCACAGAAAGCAGATCCTGCTGTTCGCGGTCCTTGCTGAAGGATCGCCGGAAGAGGCGAACGAGTTGCTGGCCCCGATTCTGTCGGTCGGCGACCCCCAGGTCTCGGTGCAGGTGGGTAACTGGGGCGACGTGTACGCGGGATTCCAGATTCCGACCGCGGACGAGCCCGCGAACTGGAAGTTCTTCTCGCAGTTCACCAGAAAGCCGTTCCCGAAGAAAGCGATCAGCCTGATCGCCTCATTCATGCAGGACGCCCCCACGGATGACAGCAACTTCTTCACCCAGGCCTTCGGCGGGGCGGTCAGGAAGAGCCCCCGCGGCGGCACCGCGTTCCCGCATCGCGACGCGCTCTTCTACTCCGAACCCGGCGCCGGCTGGGGGACTCGTACAGGACAACCAGGCGTCTGCGACCCTCTCACCCCGCAGGCCCAGGCCTGGATCGCCGAGTTCAGCCAGGCACTGCGGCCCTACGTGAACGGCGCCTACGTCAACGTGCCGAACGTCGGAATGCAGGACTGGGAGACCGCCTACTGGGGATCCAACTTCGACCGGCTGCGCAAGACCAAGGCGAAGTACGACCCTCGCAACGTCTTCCAGTACGAGCAGAGCATCCCGCCCGCGTCCTGCTGACCGAAGCAACGGAAAGGGCCGGCCCCGGAGGAAGCAACTCCCCGACGCACTGCCCGACAAGCACCCGCATCACCCGTCCGGCCGACCCGACGTGCCGTCGCCTGCCGCGCCGGGAAGCCTAGGATCCGCCACTAGAGAAAGGGACGTCGCCCACCCCTGCCCGGCACCGGCGGGTCGATCTCATGACTGGAGGAGACGGGGATGCTGCACCGCGCCGGCAGGACCTCCTGGAAGCGCTTTGCCGGCATTCTCGTCCCGAGTGCCATGGCCGCCGCGGCCCTCGGTATCGGCATGGCGCAAGGAGCACTGGCCGCGTCGTTCCTCATCTCCGGCCAGAAGTTCCAGGTGGCCCTGGACACTCTGGACGTCCGTGGTCTGAGCATCTACGGCATGGTGGACGTGAGCAGGAAGGGCGCACTCGTGCCGGTCGTGGTCACCGGGGCCAGCCGTGCGGAGATCAGCGGGCTGTGTCAGTCCGTGGTGGTCCCGATCCCGGTCCTGGGCCCGTACACGCTGAGGGTCACCGGCGGCGAACGCAGGCGGGTCGAGGCGAAGAACTTGTTCCTCGACGCGACATCCCTGTCGAGCAGCCAGGCGAATTTCGGCGACCTCGACATCGGTGTGGCGGCGGGAGCGGTCAGCAAGGGCCCGATCAGCAGGCAGGACAGGAAGTCCCGGTTCTTCGATCCCAACGGCTTCGCTCAGCAGGCGGACACCGCCTTCCTGAGCGACGTGCACTTCACCACGGTCGCAGTCTCGGCCGCCACGTTCAACGTTCCGGACCTCGATCTGCGGCTCAGGCAAGGCCACCACGAGTGTTTCTGACCCATCGGCACGAAACACGCACCCTTCGCGCCCGCTCGTCGCACACTCCCGCCCGCTCGTCGCACACTCCCGCCCGCCGAACATCATGGAAAGCCCACGTGTTCTTCGAACGATTCGGCAGACGCCGGAACTTGCGCGTCGTCTCCACCGACGCCCGACGAGGATTCAGGACCTGGCGGGACGCACGTCCCTTCTGGGCAGGACTGTTCACCTTCGCAGCGGGCTTGCCCATCCTCTACTTTCCGTACGCGCACCTGAACTTCGGCGCCATCCCACTGGCACTGTCGACCTCGGCCGGCGCGGGGTCGCTGATCATCGGGGTTCTGCTCGTGGCCCTGGCCATCTCCCTCTGGTTCCACCAGCAGGTCCGCGTATTCGCAGGGATCACGGTCATTCTGCTTGCCCTCATCTCGTTTCCCGTCGCCAATTTCGGGGGCCTCCTCATCGGGTTGGTTTCCGGCCTGATCGGCGGATCCCTGGCCTGTGCCTGGATTCCTCCGACGGACGCCGCCGATTCGCAGCCCGCAGTGAACCGTGCGTCAGCCCCCAGCCCCGCGGGTGAGGACCACGGTGGCGAGTGACGCCCTGACCGGCTGTGCGGCAAGCGGGCCGGAGTCCGATCCCTGTCATCTGAGCAGTGCGGTGAAGGGCCACTCGGCCGGCCGACTGCTGCGGCCCCTCGCCTGCGCGCTGGCGGTGGCCGCCCTGTCCCTGGCCCTACAGCTCGCCGCGTCAGCGGCCTCGAAGGCGTTGCTCGCCCCGGGCGGCATCCGCACGTCCAAGGCACCAGCGGGTGCCGGCACGCCGGTCGCCCGACAGCCGGACCGTCCGGCGAACGTCCCCTGGGTGCTGCGTGCGGACAGGCTCGTGCTCCACGGCAGTGCCTTCCGGGGCGTGGTCACCGTCCGGACTGCGGCCGGGGCCCAGCGGGTGCTGAAGTTCACCGCACGGTCGCTGGACTTCGGCGACCTCGACCTGACGGCGGGCCGCGGCCGCGCGGCGATGCGTCTGCGGGCCAAGCCCGCGACCACGTCTACGGTCCGGGGCAAGGACGTGGTGACCCTGTACACCCAGAAACTCTCCGGCACGCTCGTCGGACTGGGCGGCGATCCGCTCCCGGCTGACCGCAGCGTCACCGTCACGCCGGACGCGCTGCCCCCGTGGCTCTCCCACCCCGCTGTTCCCACTCGCACAATCACCTTCGAGAACGTGACCGTTTCACAGGTCGCCCAGCTCAGCGGCGACATGTCCATCGCCGGGCCGACCCTCAGCGTCGCGGCCGGGTGACCCGCGGCAGGGCGGAAGGGTCCCGGAACTCGTGGTCCGCCCTCCCCACGTGGGACACGGACTCATCTCGTAGTGGCTGTGGGTGCCGTCGTGTGATGCGGTAGTGACAGGGAGATGGAGTCGCCGCAGCCGTCGATCTGGGCCGCTGCATGATGTGTGTCCATGACTGGGACGTTCGTGCGCTCACGGTCGGGGTCGTGCGGCGCCGAGACCAGTGCTTCGCCCTCCTTGACGCAATAGCCGCCGGCGCCTTTCGCACCGCGGGGGGTGTATTGGAGGTCGACCCTTACTCCTGCCCCCTTGTGCAGAGTGACTGGCTTGGGATGTCCGTGGCCGATGCCCTCAAGGCTGTTCGCCTTCCCGTTGTGGACGCTGAAACCCGGGTATCCGGCGAACACGCATGTCTTGGGCCCGTTGTTGGCAGCGGTCAATAGTGCGTCGCGCCGACTACTGCTTTTCGCGGGGAGCAGGACCAGCGTCCACGTCAAAGAACCGGTTCGGCACTCGGCCGGTTTCGGAGCCTCAGAGGAAGTGGCGGACGGAACGGACGGACTCGCCACGCCACGTGCGGGAGTGGTGGTCCTGCGCTCTCCGGCTTCGTGGCCACAGGCCGTCACAGCCAAGCCCACCATGAGCACTCCCAACCCGGCGGTGAGACGTGTGGTCGCTCGCATCGTTCCCCCCTGAATGCATGGTCTGTCCGTTTGACGAACGGTTGGGCGCCGCGGTCGCAGGCAGCGGACGGAAAATTCTGTGTATCAGTACGCGCGGGCCGCCTCGCCCGACAGTGCCTACCTGGTCGGCGCGCGCAACCGCTGCCGCGTGAGGCGGCCGTTGGGTTCTGCGGAACTGCCGTGAGTGTCAAGTGCCCGGGTAGACCAGCGTGTTCTCGGTGCCGAGGGACGTGTACGCGGTATCGGCGTACGGGGTGACCTCACCGTCGGACCAGACCACGATCATGTCGCTGCGGCGGGTCCCCGTGTGGCCGCCCGAGGCCAGCAGCTTCGCGTGCTGCCACAGCGCCGCTCCTCCAGGGAGCTTCGCCTGGATGCCCTGGTAGGGGGCAGGTTGGACGGAGGCTCCCGGTCGGTACGCGATCAGCCCTGCTGCCTCCCAATCGGTGACGGCCGTCACCACGTCCTTCGTCGAGCCTCGCGGCCGGCCTCTCCATGAAGGCCGTCCAGGCCCTCCTCGGGCACACGGTGAGGGTCGGCGGAACAGGGGCGACGAGGGCTGCTCGGGCAGTGCTCATGGTTGACATCCCCGCCACGCCTCCACCATGCTTGTATTAATTAATTAACACAAGCGTACTGAGCACACTGTGGTCATGGAAGGTGATGTGATCGAGTACCGGATCGACCGTGGCGGCGGCGTACCGGCCTACGTGCAGATCGTGGAGCAGACCGAACGGGCGCTTCGGATGGGCACGTTGAGGGTCGGGGACAAGCTGCCTACGGCCAGGGAGGTGGTGGCGGCGACCGCCATCAACCCCAACACCGTGCTGCGGGCCTACCGCGACATGGAGCAGGCCGGACTGGTCGAACTGCGCCGCGGGCTGGGGACCTTCGTGACCCGGTCGCTCGCGCGGCCCGGCGCGGAGGACGACTCGCCCCTGCGCGCGGACCTCACCGCCTGGACGGCACGTGCACGGGCGGCAGGACTCGAACGGGCCGACATCCTCGCCCTGGTCACCGCCACCCTGGACGCCTACGACAACGAGCAGGACAGACAGCAACACCCCGGGCGACCGGGAGCGGAAGAGGAGGACGCATGACCGGGCCTGACGCGCCCGCCGCGCTGCGCGCCACGGGACTCGGATTCCGGTACCGGGCGCGGGGCGGCCGGCCCCTGACTGCGAATTCACCGTGCCCGGGGGGCGTATCGCCGCCCTCGTCGGACGCAACGGCGCCGGCAAGAGCACCCTGCTGCACCTGGCCGGCGGCCTGCTGCGGCCCCGCACCGGGGAGATACAGGTACTGGACGTCGCCCCGGGGACTCCCGAGGCCCGCGCCCGGGTCGCTCTGCTCACCCAGGACAAGCCGCTCTACCCCCGCTTCACCGTGGCGGACACCCTGCGGATGGGGCGGAAGCTGAACTTCTCGTGGGACCAGGCTGCCGCCGAGCGGACCGTCCGCGAGGGCGGCATCGCACTCGCGGCCCGTGTCGGCGAGCTGTCCCCCGGGCAGCGCACCCGCGTCGCGCTCGCCCTGGCGCTCGGCAAACGGAACCTCCTGCTGTGGCTTCTGCTGGGTTTCGCCTGGTGCTACGAACTCACCGTGCTCGAATTCCGGGTGGCCGACCATGCCACCACGTCCCCCGGCGAGGGCCGGCCCTCCTGGGCCGTGTGCGCGGCCATAGTCACACTCTGTCTCGGGCTGCCGGCACTGGCCGGTGTCGGACAGTTGGCGGGACTGCAATGGCGTTGGCTGGTCACCGCCGGGGGGCTCACCTACCCCTTCTACCTCGTCCACCAAAGCATCGGAATTCCCTTGGCCAAGGGCTTGATCAAGGCAGTTCCATGGCTGGGGCCGTTGCCTTCGATGGTGGTGTCCTTCATCTGCATGCTGGGTCTGGCCGCGCTTGTCCACACGTGGGTGGAGCGTCGGCTCGGACGCCTCCTGAGGCAACGCCTGACACTTGACGTGCACCTGCGAGACTTCGCTGCGAAGCCGGGCCTCACCAGCACGCAGTAGCGGGTTCGAGTGGTCCCGCGGCCGCCGCGCCGAGAGCAACCTGAGCGCCGTGAAGATCGTCTATAACCAATTGCAGCAACAACCCGATCCAGGGAAAGGTCTTGCATGCCCTTTAACGTGCGAATACGACGGTCTCGAATACTCATCGCCGTCGCAACAGCCGTGGCCGCCGCCCTGGCCGTCGCGCTGATTCTGGCCCTGACGGTCACGACCTACGATCACACCTCGCCACGAGCCGCCCGCGGCAAGGCATCGGGATCGGTGGCCGGGAGCGTCGACTGTCGCAAGGCGAAGTGCGTGGCCCTCACCTTCGACGGCGGCCCCAGCCTGACGACCCCCAAGCTGCTGGACATCCTGAAGCAGGAGGATCTGCACGCGACGTTCTTCGTGCAGGGCAAGGGCCACATCGAGAAGTATCCCGACATCCTGCGCCGCATCTCGCATGAGGGGCACGAAATCGGCAATCACACGTGGTATCACGAGGTCTTGACGGATATCGACGTGGACGACGCCCGTCAGGAGCTGACCCGGACACAGAGCGCCATCGAGAAGATCACTGGCACCAGGCCCATCCTGATGCGTCCGCCGGAGGGCCGCACCAACCGCGATGTGGCCAAGATCTGCCGGGACTTGGGACTGGCGCAGGTGCTGTGGAGTGTCACGGCCAAGGACTACGAGACGACCGACTCGGCCCTGATCACCAAGCGGGTGCTCGACCAGACCCACCGCGACGGCATCATCCTGCTGCACGACCTGCACAAAGGGACCGTGCCCGCCGTCCCGGGAATCATCAAGGCGCTCAAGCAGCGCGGCTACACCATCGTCACGGTGTCGCAGCTGCTCGCCCCCGCCAAGCCCCAGCCGGGGATGGTCTACCGGCCTTGAACAACCGCTTCTCCGTGCTAGGTTGCGCTCCTTGATCGTGAAGGTCAGGTGGGGGCCTTTCATGAAGCCGGCGCGACTCTCACCGCCGACCGCCGCAGCGCTGCTCCTGGGACTGACGACCGTCATCGGTCCCGGCGCGCTCGACTCGTACGCGGCGTCGGACGTACCGTTGCCGATCGCGCACTTCGCGCACATCGTCGTGGACGCTCCGCACGGACACCTGTTCATCAGCGGCGGCGCGGGCACCGACGGCATTCTCGTCACCGATCTCGACGGCGGGAACCCGACGATGATCAGTGGCGAGCCGGGTGCCACCGGTTTCGCCCTCTCCGCCGACGGATCCGCGCTGTACGCGGCTCTCCCGGACCAGAACGCGATCGCGGCGATCAGCACGGAGAACCTGACCGAGTCGACTCGTTACGGCACGGGCGCGGGCACCCGTCCGGACTCGCTGGCCGTCGCCGGGGGCACTCTCTGGTTCGGGTACGGCGCGGTGGGCGCCGACGCCGGCGGCATCGGATCCGTCGACGGGTCCGGCACGGTCGCTTTGCGGCAGGATTCCGGCACTTGGGCAGCACCGCCGACGCCGGCGACGACCCCGACGTCCAATCTGAGCGAGACTTGAGATTGACGATCGGCCGGGGACTATTGCTTACGCCATGTCCACTGCAGGCAATAAGCGGAATCCCCTGCTCCTTCAGTGTGAATTGACGGCGCCGGTGTGAGGGCATTGGTTTTCCTGTGCCCTCTTTGCTCATTCAGGGAATTCCAAGGCTTGATTCTTGGTCGGTTGAGACACTGGAGAGTGGTGCCACCTGCCTGAAGCCGTGGAGCCGAGCGCCCCAGCCGCGATGCGCCCTTTCTCTGACGTCAGGCGGCTGATTGCGGCGGAGTGATGCCCTGGGCCCTCTCGGACGACCGCGATCGGGCCATCGCCGACCGTCTCGGCGCCATGATCCGCGACGGTGGGGAGACGCCTCCGGCGAGGACGGCAACCGCTCCACCCGGACGTAGTGGCACGCGAGTGGCACGGAGCCGGAAACGGCCAAGGACCGGCCCGGGAGGAAAACCCTCCCGAGCCGGCCCTTCTCGCTGTGCCCCGGCAGGATTCGAACCTGCGACACCCGCTTCAGGAGTTCGGTCGCTGTGTGGGGCGACCTCACGGAACGGGCCCTTATGGCTGTCTGCCACTGCGGGCGGAGTTGCCGTTGTCTGCCCTCGTTCAGCGCCGTTGGTGTCAACGGGTGATGTCGGCCGGACGATCTGTGCCCGCCGGGACCCGCCCGGTCCCGGCGCGGCGAGTGACCTGGTCGGCTAGCCGTTGACGCAGGCGTTTCCCGCCGCCGGGTTGAGCAGTCCGATGACGTTCACGGAGTTGCCGCAAGCGTTGACCGGGATGTCCACCGGTACCTGCACCACGTTGCCGGACAGCAGACCGCCCGAGTCCGTCGCGGTGCCCACCGCTGTTGCTCCCTTTTGCTTGACGGCCAGGGTCGCGGGGCCCGGGGGATTCAGGCCAACCGTGGTGATCGCTTCGGGGCGGTTGACGTAGGTTCCCGCCTTGTCGGCGGTGACATTCACCGTGACCGTGCAGGACTTGTCGCCGGCGGCCAGGTCGCCGCCGGTCAGAGCGACGGACGAGCCCCCCGCCGCCGCGGAGACCGTGCCGTTGCCGCAGGTCGTCGACGCGTTGGGGGACGGGGCCACGCTCACGCCCGCGGGCAGGCTGTCGGTGAAGACGAAGTCGTTCTTCGCCGCCAGTTCACTGGTGTTGGTCACCGTCATGGTGAGCGTCGAGGTGCCACCCTTGTCAATGGTGGCGGGACTGAACGACTTGTCCAGCTGCGGAGTCGCATCCAGGATCCGGATGTTGTCGAAGGCGTGGTCGTTGCCGTTCGATCCTCCTTGCCCATTGAGCATCTTGATGCCCAACTGGGTGCCGTTGAACAGTACGGCTCTGTCGCTGGCGAACGACCCGGCCTTGAGCCCTCTCATTCCTCCGGGGTAGGGCTTGGATTTGGGGTCGGTACAGGGATTGATGGGGGTGGTGAAGGTCGGGATGTCCGGACCGCTGCCGGTCAGATAGAACTTCAGCAGCGGATTCTCGAGTGCGCAATTATCCGCAGCCACGTCCACCGCGAAGGTGATGTAGCGATTCGGCTTCGCGATCGGGATCGGCTGCTCGGTCCGGAACTCCACCCGGTCGGAGCCAGGGTTCACAGTGTCGCTGTACGCCGACACCGCGTGGTTGGTCGGCGGATTCGTCCCGCCGACCTGCCCCAGCGCATTGGCCATGTCCTTCAAATACTGCACCCACCGGCAGTCAGGCTGATCAGCGCCAGTCTGGTTCAGGATGATGCCGTTGCACTGTCCGTGGTCAAGCCACGGTGGGTCGGCCGTGTACCTCTCGTTGAGCGGTGGAGCCCCAACGTAGTCCTCCAGGAAAGTCGGGGTGCCGCCCGTGTTGTTTTCGAAGTTCTCGACGAACACCGTGACCGGGGCCTGCGGGACTCCCGGGGTGCCGGATGCGCGAAGGGCGTCCACGCGCGCCGGATTTCCGAGGGCCTGGGCTTGAGCGGTCGCTGGAGCGCTCGTGATCGCAAGTGCCATCAGGGCCAATGATGCAGTGCGCGTACACCAAGAAAGCTTCACTGCGGAAATTGCCGCCACCTCTTTTCCAATTGCCGCGGCGTACAAGCAACAGTGGACATGGGCTGAAATGAGGCGGCCCGGACCATTTACTATGCACTCCGAAAGGGCATGTCGCCGACATTCCAGCACATGCCCCCAAAAGAAGACAACCAGCGAGCGTGGCGACTGCATTTTTCACCGCATTGGTCGCACTCGGAGCCAATCCTGTAGGTGCATATCAGAATTTGATCCGGTGAATCTTAGGGGTGACGGTGCCTTGGATGGCAGCGGATTCGGGTACCCGGTGTTCCCCGGTGTTCCCCGGTGTTCCCCGTTGTTCCCTGGCATGCGTCCGGCATGACCTCCTCGTCCCGAGGCAACTCGCTCGGCATCGGGCCGGTCTGCCCCTCCCCGGCTCCACGGCCATGGCCTTCGAACCGTGCCCGGGGCAGGAGACGGCCCGATGCCCGCGCCCGCCCGCTTTCTCTGAGTTCGCCATGCACGGGGAGGCCCCTCGGACAGCAAGAACAACGACGTCACTCGGACGTAGTGCATGGCACCGGAAACGGCCAAGGGCCAGCCCTGGAGGAAACCCCTCCCGAGCCGGCCCTTCTTGCTGAGCCCCTGGCAGGACTCGAACCTGCGACACCCGCTCCAGGAGTTCGATCCGGGTCCGCTCCGGCTGCTGCCGTCGACCGGTGCGGCAGCCGGACAGAGATGCTGGTGTACGCCCTCCGTCCGGCCTCGTTGATGTCGGCCGTGGATGTCAGAAGCCTTCTGACACGTAGCTCTACACGGATCGGTCGCTGACGGCCATGTCGTCGCGCTGCTTCCCTGGAAGGCCGGCCGCTGGTGGACGTCGGTGGTGCGGTACCCGGGCAACGACCGCGCGGTGCGACACGTGGCCGGAGGGCCGAAGACTGTATGGAACGGTCTTCGGCCCTCCGGCTGGGTGCAGCGGCCGTGCCGGCTATGACGACGGGTGGCAGAGGGTGTGGGCCTCCGCGTCACAGCACAGCCTCCGAGGCGGGCTAGTGGTGGCCGAGGTAGCGGTCCTGATCCCGGTGCCGGTCGCCGTACCAGCCGTGGCGCCCGCCCCGGTCCTGGTCCCGGTCGTGGCCCCGGTCCCAGCCCCAGCCCCGGTCCCGGTCCCGGTCCCGGTCGTGGCCCCGGTCCCAGCCCCGGTCGTGGCCCCGGTCCCAGCCCCAGCCCCGGTCCCGGTCGCGGTCGCCGAAGTGGCCGTCGTGGTCGTGGTCGCTCCTGTGACTGTGCGAGTAACCCCTCCCGTTGTCGCGGTCGTGGCCGGCTCCGGCGGCCAGGGCCGGCATGGCGGCCGCGCCGACGAGTGCGCCCGAAGCCACACACGTGGCGATCAGGCGGACCGTCGTACGAGAAACAGACATGAATCTGTCACCTCACGTTCGTGCACACCGACCCTGGTCGGGGCCGGGCGTGCAATCCGTAATTCCCGGCTCGGTGCCGAGGCCCACACTGTGGCCCTCCACTGCGACACCAGACCAAGGAAACGATTCGCGTTACAAAGTGCAGATATATCCGTAACTCTCCCTTGTATGGGCCATTGATGCCGGGGAGGGGCCTGGGTGTCGGCCTTGTCCTGGCTTGGAATCACGCTGGGAGCAGGAAAAAGGGCAGCTGACAGTCCGTGACACCCTTGGCTGCCTCGCTGCCTCAACTCCTTCGAACGGCCCAATGGCTTCAGTAACGACGGGGGTCCTCTGTCAGGGGGACCCGTTGCCGTCCGCGGCGATCCGGTCGATCGGTAGCAAGGTGTCGTCGTGATCCTGGGATGCCCTGGTGGAAGCAGCCTTCGCGGCCTGGAGGCCAGGGTCGGGGCGAGGGTCGCCAGTACCTCCACGGCGTTGGCGAGGCAGTCGGACCCGGGTCGACGTCCGCCGGGCCCCTGGCGCCCGTGTCGTATCCACCGGGTGAGCCGGTCGTCAGACCTCACCTGGCGGCACCACGCGGCTTCGTGCTCGATCCCGCGCATCACGCCACGTGTCGGACAGTCCGCTCACGCATCGCGCACGCGCGAAGGCCCGTTCGACCGCGCAAGGTGACCTGGGGATTCGCCACAGTGGCTCATCACGCCATGCGCGGCATGTCGGCCCGCCCGTCTGCGATTCAAGGCCCTTTGGTTGCTGAGGTACACCCGCCTTCGGGGACTCGGTCGGCTGATCGAACCCGCCCGGGGCCTGGGACGGATGGAAAGAGGGTGACGACTGCATGTGATGACGCGTCAGAAGGGGCCGTGGAGACTGCCGAGTCTGTCGGTCAGGCGCAGGTTCTCGGAGTAGTCGACAGGACACGCGATCACGGAAACCGTGTCGTCGTCGAGGGCGCGGCGCAGTACGGGCAGCAACTGGTCGGCGGCTTCGATCGCGTAGCCGCGTGCGCCGAAGCTTGCGGCGTAGGCGACCAGGTCCGGGTTGGTGAACCGGGTGTGGCTGTGGCGGCCGAGTTCGAGTTCCATCTTCCAGGTGATCAGGCCGTATTCCTGGTCCACCAGGACGAGGACGACCAGCGGGACGCGCTCGCGGACGGCGGTCTCCAGTTCCTGGGAGTTCATCAGGAACGAGCCGTCGCCCATCATCGCCAGGACTCGCCGGTCCGGCCGGGCCAGCTTGGCGGCGATGGCACCCGGCAGCGCGAAGCCCATGGTGGACAGGCCGTTGGAGACCAGGCAGGTGTCCGGCTCGTAGGTCGGGTAGAGGCGGGCCATCCACATCTTTCCGGCGCCGGTGTCGGCGAGCACGATGTCGTGGCGGTCCAGCGCGGTGCGGACATCGTGCACCACGCGCTGCGGCACCAGGGGGAAAGCGTCGTTGTCGCGTCCGTACTGGAGTTCTTCGTCGAGCAGTGTACGGATCTTCTCGCTGCTTCCCGAGTCGTAGGTGAGTCCGTCGGGCAGTGCTGCGGCAAGCGCGTCCAGGGCCTGCGAGGGGTCCCCTTTGACGCCCACTGCCACCGGATAGTGGGCGTCGACCTCAGCGGGGAAGCGGTGCACGTGAAGGATCCGCTTGTCGCCGTTCGGGTTGATCTTGGCCGGGTCGAACTCCTGGATCTCGTAGCCCACGCAGATCAGTACGTCGGCCGCGTCGAAGCCGAAGTTGCCGTAGTCGTGGCGCATGAAGCCGACCGTGCCGAGGGCGTTCGGGTGGTCGTCGGGGAAGACGCCCTTGCCGTGGAACGTGGTCGCGACCGGGACGTCCAGCCGTTCGGCGAACCGCACCAGGGCGGCCGAAGCCCCGGCTCTGGCGGCGCCGTGGCCCGCCAGCACCACGGGGTGCCGCGCGGCGGTGAGCACCTCGACCGCCCGCGCGATCTGGGAGGGGGACGGCGCGTCGGCGCGCACCGCATCGATCTGCAGGGGTGCCAGCGGCTCGGTGGGACGCTCCGCTTCGATGTCCTCCGGTACCGCCAGGAACACGGCGCCGGGACGCTCGCTCTGGGCGGTCTTGAACGCCTTGCGCGTCATCTCCGGCACCGCGTCCGGACACTCGATCTGGGCCGCCCACTGGGTGACGGGAGCGAACATGGACACCAGGTCGATGATCTGGTGCGACTCCTTGTGGATGCGCCGCAGGGACCCCTGGGCGGCCAGGGCCACCATCGGCGCGCTGTTGGTCATGGCGTCCGCGGTACCGAGGAGCAGATTGATCGCGCCGGGTCCCAGCGTGGCTGAGCACACCCCGGCGCGGCCGGTCAGCCGCCCGTAGATCTCCGCCATGAACGAGGCAGCCTGCTCGTGGCGCACCAGGACGTACCGGATCCCGGAGCCGTTCAGCGCGTCGACGAACCGGATGTTCTCCTCACCGGGGATTCCGAAGACGTACTCCACGCCTTCGGCCCGCAGACAGCGCACCAACAGGTGCGCGACGTCCTCCACCGCTGTCGTGGTCCGCGCATCGGTCGATCCTTCGGTACCCATGAGACGAACGTAGGCACGCTCTGCCGACCCCGGCCACTCATCAGCTGCCGAGCGAGGCGGACGTTCCGGGTATCTACATCCCCACCTGGCCCGGGCCGTTCGGAGGAGTTGTGGTGGCGGTTGCCAGGGGCGGCCCGCACGCTGGACAGGAATTCGCCGCGCGCCGCGTGGCGTAAGGGCTCTGGGAGGACCGTGTGACTACTTCGTCGCCCGCTACCGACGCGCCGCCGGCCCGGTACGACGACCTGCGTGCGCTGGTGATCAACTGCACCCTCAAGCGCTCGCCGGAGACGAGTAACACTCAGGGGCTGATCGACCGGTGCACCGCCATCCTGGACGGGCAGGGAGTGCACGTGGATGTCGTACGGGCGGTGGACCACGACATCGCCACCGGTGTGTGGCCCGACATGACGGAGCACGGCTGGGAGACGGACGTCTGGCCGGACCTGTACCAGCAGGTCATGGAGGCCGACATCCTCGTGCTGGCCGGTCCCATCTGGCTGGGCGACAACAGCTCGGTGATGAAGCAGGTGATCGAACGCCTCTACTCCTGCTCCAGCCTGCTCAACGACGCCGGCCAGTACTCCTATTACGGCCGTGTCGGCGGATGCCTGATCACCGGCAACGAGGACGGAGTCAAGCACTGCGCCATGAACGTGCTCTACAGCCTCCAGCACCTGGGCTACACCATCCCGCCCCAGGCCGACGCCGGATGGATCGGTGAGGCGGGTCCCGGCCCCTCGTACCTCGATCCCGGCTCGGGCGGTCCGGAGAACGACTTCACCAACCGCAACACCACCTTCATGATCTGGAACCTGCTGCATCTGGCCCGGGCGTTGAAGGATCTGGGTGGCATCCCGGTCTACGGCAACCAGCGCACCGCCTGGGACGCCGGCTGCCGCCGCGACTACGAGAACCCCGAGCACCGCTAGGGATTCACGCGTTCGGTCTCCTGGCGGTGTGCCGGGCACGTCCACGTGAGGGACTCAGCGGCGGTGGCCTCCGAAGACGACCAGACGCAGCGAGGTGAAGCGCGCCACCGTCACCAGGGCGAAGCTCGGTACCAGCACCGGGGTCTCGTGTGCGGGTGAGGCGGTGGGCCGGTAGTGGCGGAGGAGCAGGACGGCTCCGGACGTGACCAGGTACGCCAGGACGCGAACAAGACGCCGCCGCCAGGTGCGCCTGGACGGCACGGACCGGAGAACCGCGGAAGGTCAGCCGCCGGTTCGCCTCGGTGTTGAGGACGGTGACGACGCTGAGGGAGGCCAGATTGGCCACGAGAGGAGGCGACCAGTGGCGCAGCACCCAGTACAGCAGGGCCTGATCCGCCGTGGAGGCGACGCCGATCACGGCGAACCAGCCAACCTGCCTGGTCAGGGTGGCGCTGCCGGGTCGGTCGGAGGCGCTGTGCCCTGCGCTGAGGCGTCGCACCTGCCCATCATGAGCCGGGACACGGGGACCTGGGAGACCAGTTCTTCGACCGTTCGGCCGGTGACGGACACCCGCATGCACCTCAGGGCCGGACAGCCGACCTGGGCTGTGTCAGCTTGTGAGTGTCCTGTTCGCCAGGCACAGGTCGCGGCATGGGATCGCCCCGTGGTGGGGGTTGCTCGGCGACTGGAGGAGACGGCCGATGAAAAGTGGTGGGCGGCCGTCGGGGCCGGCTCCATCCGATGAGTCGCAACGCCGGGGATCGGACGCAGAACGCACACGGGCGTGGCGTGAGCGCGTGGAGGCTGCTCTGGCGGCTGTCATCACGCGTACCCGGGCGGCGGCGCGGCGCATCGGCCGGACGCCCCCGCCGCCGGGTCCGTTCCGCCCCGGGTTCTGGCGCAGTCCGATTCGCGGGCCCTGGCTGACCTCGGTGTTCGGCCTGGTGCTGCTGATCGGCATCCCGCTGCTGTTCATCACCGGACTGCTCTCCTACGCCGCCTACAACCCCGGGCTGAGCCCCCTCAACGACGAGACCCCGGACAAAGGCGTACTGGGCTTCTACCTCTTCAGTCGGCCCACGCACCCGTACTGGCTCTACCGACTGCTCCAGGGCGTGCACGTGACGCTGGGTGTGGTCCTGGTGCCGGTGCTGCTGGCCAAGTTGTGGTCGGTGATCCCGCAGCTGTTCGAGTGGCTGCCGGTGCGCTCCTTCGCCCACGGCCTGGAGCGGCTGTCCTTGCTGATGCTGGTCGGCGGGGTCATCTTCGAGTTCGTCACCGGCATCTTCAACATCCAGCTCTACTACGTCTTCCCGGGCTCGTTCTACCGCCTGCACTTCTACGGCGCCTGGGTGTTCATCGCCACCTTCGTCGTCCATGTGTGCCTCAGACTCGGCCGGATGACCCGGGGCCTGCGCTCTCGCAGCCTGGGCGCCGAACTGCGCACCGACCTCGCCCACACCGTGCCCGAACCACCCGACCCCGACGGCCTGGTGGCAACCGCCCCCGCCCCGCCCACGATGACCCGCCGCGGCGCGGTGGGCATGGTCGGAGCGGGATCGCTGCTCCTGCTCGCCGTGACCGCCGGCCAGAGCATCGGCGGCCGGCTGCGCGGTACCGCTCTCCTCGCACCGCACAACCGCGATCCGGGCAGCGGCTCCAGCAGCTTCCAGATCAACAAGACGGCGGTGGCCGTCGGCGTCACGCCCGCGCTCGTCGGACCGGATTGGCGACTGGAGATCCACGGACGCGGAGAGCCACTGATCTTCACCCGCGAGCAGCTCCTGGCGATGCCCCAGCATGCCGCCGCACTGCCGGTCGCCTGCGTGGAGGGATGGTCCACCGACGACCAGCACTGGAACGGCCTCCGGCTGGTCGACCTCGCCGCCATGGCCGGCATGTCCGCCGCCGGAAGCGTTCTGGTCGAATCCATCCAACCCCCCGGCCCCTTCACCCGGGTGGTGTTGCGGGGCAATCAGATCCGCGACCCCCGAGCGCTGCTCGCCCTCCGCGTCAACGGCGCGGACCTCTCACTCGA
>NZ_JBEYFS010000093.1:0-41601 GCF_040634475.1 Streptomyces sp. NPDC007095 | reverse complement strand
CGTGTGCCGCTGTGGGGGGGTGGGGGGGGGGGGGTGGTCGGGGGTCGTGTTGTTCGCCCTATTGGGGGGGGGGGGGGGCCCGTTCGGTGCCCGCCCGCCTTCTCGCGCCCTCGCCGCACGGTCGTCTTCCGGCCGTCCGGTCGTGAGTGCGGCCGTCCGGTCGTCAGTACGGCCAGATCGGCGGGTGCGTCGTGAAGTGACCGCCCAGGTGGGCGTGGTCCGGGTTGGCCGGGTCGAGCTCGCCCTGTTCGGCGATGAGCTTCTCGGCGTACGGCTCGGAGTCGTCCCGCGGCTCGTAGCCCAGCGCCCGGGCCGTCGAGAGGTCCCACCACAGGCGGGTGTTGGCGGAGGAGCCGTAGACGACCGTGTGCCGTACGTCCTCGGCGGTCAGCGCCGCGTGGAAGAGGCGGGCGCCGTCCTCGGGGCTCATCCAGACGGAGAGCATGCGCACGCTGGTGGGCTCCGCGAAGCAGGAGCCGATGCGGACCGAGACCGTCTCCAGGCCGTGCTTGTCCCAGTAGAACTGCGCCAGGTCCTCGCCGAAGGACTTGGAGAGCCCGTAGAAGGTGTCCGGGCGGCGCGGGGTGTCGATCGGGATCAGGGCGCTGTCGTCGAAGGGGGCCTCGCCCCGGGGGCGCGGGGTGAAGCCGACGGCGTGGTTGGAGGAGGCGAAGACGATCCGTCGTACGCCCTCTTCGCGCGCCGCCTCGTACAGGTTGTACGTTCCCTCGATGTTCGCCTTGAGGATCTTGTCGAAGGAGGCTTCCAGGGAGATGCCCGCGAGGTGGATGACCGCGTCGACGCCCCGCACGGCCTCGCGCAGGGCGGCCTTGTCCGCGAGGTCCGCGGTGAGCGCGTCCGGCTCGCCCTCGACGGGCAGCAGGTCGAGGAGGCGCAGCTGGTAGCCGTAGTCCGGCAGCAGCCCCCGCATCAGGGTGCCGAGTCCGCCGGCGGCGCCGGTGAGCAGAACGGTGCGGGGAGCGGGCATGCGGGTGTCTCCTCACGGCCACGTGAGTGGCCGTATTCGTGTACGGCATTCACATCCATGGACACGCTAAGGAGCGCCGACCTGCTCCGTCAAGTGTCGCGCGGAGGTGGCGAATCCGCTGCTGTGTCGCGGGTGTGCGCGCTTGACCGGCCCCAAGGTCGCGCTTTAGCGTGGTGGCGTTCAGAAATATGGACATGGATCAGAAACATGCACCGGCTGTTGTGTGCGTGAGCACCTGCCCCAGGGAGAGTCCGTGACGTCAGCCCCCCTTGCCGCTCGGCTCAGCATCCCCAGCGGGCCGCTGTTCTTCCCCGTCACGGCGTACGGCCCCGACGGTGCCCTCGATCTCGACATCTACCGCGCGCACGTGCGACGCGGCGTCGAGGCCGGTGCCGCCGCCGTCTTCGCCTGCTGCGGCACCGGGGAGTTCCACGCGCTCACGCCCGAGGAGTTCCAGGAGTGCGTGCGGGCGGCCGTGGAGGAGACGGCCGGGCGGGTTCCGGTCGTCGCGGGCGCCGGGTACGGGACCGCGCTCGCCGTACGGTTCGCACGCCTCGCCGAGGAGGCCGGGGCCGACGCGCTGCTCGCGATGCCGCCGTATCTGGTGGTGGCGGGGCAGGAGGGGCTCCTGCGGCACTACCGGGAACTCGCCGCCGCCACCTCGCTGGACATCGTGGTCTACCAGCGCGACAACGCCGTGTTCACGCCCGAGACCGTGGTCGAACTCGCGCGCACCGAGGGGATCATCGGTTTCAAGGACGGGGTGGGCGACCTCGACCTGATGCAGCGGATCGTGAGCGCGGTGCGCAGTGAGGTCCCCGGTGACTTCCTGTACTTCAACGGGCTGCCGACCGCCGAACTGACGGGGCTCGCGTACCGGGGCATCGGCATCACGTTGTACTCGTCGGCGGTCTTCTGCTTCGCACCCGAGATCGCCCTGGCGTTCCACGCGGCGCTCGACGCGGGCGACGACGAGACGGCGAACCGGCTGCTGGACGGCTTCTACCGCCCCTTCGTCGACCTGCGGGCCCAGGGCCGCGGATACGCGGTCTCCCTGGTCAAGGCGGGGGTGCGGCTGCGGGGGCTGGACGTGGGTGAGGTACGGCCGCCGCTGCACGAGCCGACCGAGGACCATGTGAAGCAGCTCGCGCAGCTGATCGAGCGCGGGTATGCGCTGCTGGAGCCGCGCGAAGGACCTGAGGAGCCTGAGGGAGAAGGACGGCTGGGGGAGGGCGAGTGAAGGCGTCCGCCTTCGTCTATCCGTGGGACGTCGTCGGGGATCCGGGGGCGGCCGAGCGGATCGCCGGACTCGGGGTGCGGCAGGTGACGCTCGCCTCCGCGTACCACTCCACGCGGGCGCTGACCCCTCGCCACCCCCGGCACCGGATCGTGACGGCCTCGCACGCCGCCGTCCTGTACCCCGTCGACGACGCACGGTGGGAGGGGCGCGCGCTGCGGCCGTACGCCGCCGGGGAGTGGGCGCCCGGGGACGCGTACGGGGAGGCGGCCGGGGCGCTCGCGGAGGCCGGGCTGGACGTCCACACATGGGTGGTCCTCGCGCACAACTCCCGGATGGGTGCAGAGCATCCGTCCACCTCCGTCGTCAACGCCTACGGGGACCGCTATGCGTGGGCGCCGTGCATCGCGCAGGCCGACACGCGGGCGTACCTCGTCGACCTCGCAGTGGAGGCGGCGGTGCGGCCCGGGGCGCCGGGTACGGAGCTGGAGTCGCTCGGCTGGTACGGCCTCACGCATCTGCACGCCCACGACAAGATCGGCGGGGTGGTGCTCGGGGACGCCGGGCAGTACCTGATGTCGCTCTGCTTCTGCGCGGCCTGCCGGGAGGGGTACGGGGGATGCGGGCTCGACACGGATGACCTGGCGTCGGCCGTCCGGGAGGCGCTGGAGCCGGTGTGGCGCGGGGACGTGCCGTCGGACGGCGGCTGGCCGGCGGTCGAGAAGCTGCTCGGGGGCGAGACGGCGGCCGCCACGCGCGCGTGGCGTGAGGGTGTGGCCCGTTCGCTCCAGGAGACGACGGTCGCGGCGGTTCGGGCGGCCGCGCCGGCCGGCTTCCAGGTGTTGCTGCACGCCGATCCCGTGTCGTACCACTGCGGGGCGAACGCCGGGGTCGATCCCGGGCACATTCTGTCCGTCGCGGACGGGGTGGTGGTGCCGTGCACCGGTGGAGTGGGCACGCTGACGGCGTTCGCGGAACAGGGGCGGGACGCGGCCGTACTGGCCGCCAACTTCACGGTCGTGTCAGGGATGGGAGGCAGTCCGGGCACGTTGGCGGAGGACGCGGCTCGGGCGGCTTCGGCGGGCGCGACCGAACTGCGGCTCTATCACGCGGGGTTGGCCTCGGACGGGGATCTGGACGCCGTGCGGGCGGTGTTGACGGGGCCGGCCTGAGCCCAGACCCGGAGGGGTGCGTTTTCTAGTGCCGCGGCAGGCAACGTTTGCCCGTCAAGGAGCGGCGTCCGGTGCGTGCTCTCGGCGTGCCGGCCGGAAGTCCTCGTACTGGACGTACTTGGGCTTTCGGCCGGTGCGGCGAGAGTGCGTGCCGGGCGTCGCGACGGGGCGAACGTTGCCTGTTGCGGCACTAGGTGCGGGTGAGCGGGGGCAGCGTCAGGAGGCGGGCCAGCCCGAGGGCCAGGAGCAGCGGCCGGTAGTCGACCAGTTCGATCAGGCCCGCGCCGACGGCCAGCCCGAGCGCGTTCGGGGCGTACATCAGGGTGTTCGCGGTGGCGGAGGTGCGGCCGAGGAGCGGGGCCGGAGTCTCGCGCTGGACGGCGGTGTACGCGGCGATCAGGACGCAGGGGAGGCCGAAGCCGATCCCTGCGCCGCAGACCAGGGCCACCGCGTCGGACGGGACCGCGCGCAGGGCGACCGCGACCGCCGTGAGGGCGATGCCGTACGCGGCGAAGCGACGCTCGCCCAGTCGGCGGAGCAGGGGACCCGAGACCAGGCCGATCAGCACCGAGCCGGCGCCTTGGGCGACGTAGAGGAGGCCGACGTACGCGGGGGAGTGGCCAAGACCCTCGGCGACGGCGTAGACCGTGGCGCCGTTGACGCCCGCGAAGAGCATGGTCGTGGCGGCGGCCAGGATCAGTGGCCGGAGTTCCGGGTGATGCCGGATGTGGCGGATGCCCGCGGCGGTCCGCGCCCGCCAGGCCGAGGGGTCCGGGACGGGCGGGGCCTCGCGGACCCGCAGCAGCGCGTACAGCCCGGCCGCGAGGGCGAACGTCACGGCGTCCAGGACGGCCACCCGCGCACCGCCGTACGCCGCGTACAGGCCCGCCCCGGTCAGCGGAGCCAGGAGCTTCATGCCCTCGCCCGCCGTCATGCGCAGGCCGTTGAAGTCGCCGAGGAGGTGCCTGTCGACAGCCGTGGCCATGAGCGCCGACTCCGCCGCGTCATGGACGACGCCCGCCGCCCCGTAGAGCAAAAGCACCGTGAAGAGGATCCACAGGTCCTCCCGGGTGGTCACGGCCGACAGCGTCGGCAGGAGCGCGGCCAGGGCCAGGTTCAGGGCGATCAGGAGCGGCCGGCGGCGGATGCGGTCCGCGAGCACGCCGAGGACGGGGCCGACGAGCGTGGGGGCCCAGAGGGCGAACACGCACAGGGCCGCCAGACCGTTCGAGCCCGTCAGGTCCTTGACCCAGATGCCCGACACCAGCCACATCGCCGACGAGCCGAAGCCCGAGACCACCACTCCGGCCAGGTACAACCCCGCGTTGCGGTCACCCAGCACACGCGTCACCGTCCATGTCATGACAGGTGATCGTGGTTCTGAGGAGGGCGGTCGGGGATCGGGCATCCGACCTATTTCCTCGGCCGGGAGCGATTCTCCTCGGCCGGGAGCGATGAGTTCCGGGCGCCGTCTCGGTCTGTCTCCGGAGTGGAGTCACAGATGAGCCGACGAGCTGAAGAGCTCAAGCGCCGGGGAGCAGCGGATGACGGACGACCGGACTTTCGACACCTTCGACCTCGGGCCGCAGGCCCTGATCGTGGCGCGCCTCGCGGCGGGGATGACGCAGGAGCAGCTCGACCTCGCCACGCCCTGTCCCGGGCTCGCGGTGCACCACATGCTCGGGCATCTGGGCGGACTGGCCGGCGCCTTCCGTGACGCCGGGCGCAAGGACCTCGGCGTCACGACCGACACCAACCCCGGTTCCGTGGTGCCGGACATCGGGCCCGACTGGCGCGCGGCCCTGCCGAAGGCGCTCGACGAGCTCGCCGAGGCCTGGCGCGACCCGGCCGCGTGGACCGGCGTGACCCGTGCCGGCGGGGTGACGCTGCCGGGCGCGGTCGCCGGGGCCGTGGCCGCCGACGAGCTGGTGGTGCACGGCTGGGACCTGGCCCGGGCCACCGGCCAGGAGTACGAGCCCGACGAGGTCGCGTTGCGGGCGGCGTACGGCTTCCTCGCCGCCGCGGCCGAGAAATCCGGTCCGGGCGAGGGCGCGTTCGGCCCCGTGGTGCCGGTGCCCGACGATGCGCCCCTCCTCGACCGCGTGATCGGCCTGAGCGGCCGCGACCCCGGCTGGAAGCCGTAGCCCGGCCTTGCCGGAGACCACGGGAGCCTCGCGGCGCGGAAGCGGGGAGCCGTGCGGAGCGAGGTGGGGTGCTGTGCGGAAGTGAAGTTACGTGCGGTGCGCGAGTGCAGTGCCGCGCGGAAGCGGAATGCGGTGCAGTGCGGAAGAGAGGCGCCGGGGCGGAGGCGTCTTGTGGCGCCGAAGCGGGCCCCGGCGCCTTCGCCATGTTGCACATGCACATCAGCTCTGTCGTGCACGGACCGGCGTGCGGCGTGCCCACCCCGTCCGCGCCCCGACGACCTGCCCCCGTCGGTCACTCCAACTTCTTTTGCCGGAAGCGTTGACGAAACACGGCTGCGCTCCTACCTTCAACGCGTCGTACTTCGTACGTCATATATGAGACGCGATACACGAGATCAGATACAGATCCGAGAGGCGCGCATGACCTCTGTGCCCATTCCGATCCCGTCCCGCACGCAGTTCGTGCTGGAGGGGATCAAACACCGCATCCTCACCGGGCAGTTGACCCCGGGACAGGCCCTGGTCGAGACCGAGCTCGCCGCACAGTTCGGGGTGTCGAAGACGCCCGTGCGTGAGGCGCTGAAGACCCTGGCCGGTACCGGACTCGTCGTGATGAACCAGTACAAGGGCGTCACGGTGCGCATGGTGGACGCGGACATGGCGCGCGAGGTGTACGACGTGCGGCTGCTGCTGGAGCCGGAGGCGCTGCGGCGGACCGTACGGCGCGAGGCGTCGCTCGACGCCGCGCGCGACGCGCTGACCCGCGCCGACGACGCCTCCGACACCGCCGAACGCTCGCTCGCCAACCGGGAGTTCCACCGCGCCCTGTACGTCTCCTGCGGCAACCCGCTGCTCGGCCGGATGCTCGACGAAGTGCGTGACCAGGCCGCTCTCGTGTCGGCGGTCGCCTGGGCCGCGGACCCGTCCTGGGAGCGCGAGGCCAGCGAGCACCGGGAGATCCTGCGTCTCGCCCTCGACGGTGACTCCGACGGCGCGGCCCGTGCGCTGCACGCCCACATCGAGTCGTTCGTGCGACGGGCCTTCCCCGCGGCCCAGGAAGAGGTTGGACAGGAATGACAGCGACGTACGAGACCCAGCGGGCGGCGCTCGCCGAGGTCGTGGCGATCCCCGTGACCCCCTTCGCGGAGGACGGCACGATCGACCGCGACACCCACCGGGCCCTGCTGCGTCGGCTGCTCGACGGCGGCGTCCGTACCCTCACCCCGAACGGCAACACCGGTGAGTTCTACGCCCTGACCCCCGAAGAGCGGCAGCTCGTCACCGAGTTGACGATCGACGAGGCCGGCGACCGTGCCACCGTCCTGGTCGGCGTCGGACACGACGTGCCGACCGCCATCGCCTCCGCCCGGCACGCCCGGGAGCTCGGGGCGCAGATGGTGATGGTCCATCAGCCCGTGCACCCCTACGTCTCGGAAGGCGGCTGGGTCGACTACCACCGGGCCATCGCCGAGGCCGTGCCGGAACTGGGCGTCGTGCCCTATATCCGAAACCCGGTGCTGCCCGGCGCCCGGCTCGTCGACCTCGCCGACGTCTGCCCGAATGTGATCGGCGTGAAGTACGCCGTCCCGGACGCGGCCCGCTTCGCCGCCTTCGCCCGGGACGCGGGGCTCGACCGGTTCGTATGGGTCGCGGGCCTCGCCGAACCGTACGCCCCGTCGTACTTCTCGGCCGGTGCCACGGGCTTCACCTCGGGCCTCGTGAACATCGCCCCGGCCGTCTCCCTGAACATGATCGAAGCCCTCCGGGCCGGTGACTACCCGGCCGCCATGAAGGTCTGGGAGCAGATCCGCCGCTTCGAGGAGCTGCGCGCGGCGAACACCTCCGCCAACAACGTCACCGTGGTCAAGGAGGCCCTCGCCTCGCTCGGCCTGTGCCGCCGCGAGGTCCGACCGCCGAGCAGGGAGCTGCCCGACTCCGAGCGCGCGGAAGTCGCCGCCATCGCCGCGGGGTGGTCCATATGAGCCAGGGAGGAAAGGAGCCGAAGCGCCCCGAGGAGCTCCGGAGCCATCAGTGGTACGGCAGCGGCGTCTCGTCGGGTCTGCGCTCCTTCAGCCACCGGGCCCGCACCCGCCAGCTCGGCTACCTTCCCGAGGAGCACCTCGGCAAGCCGGTCATCGCGATCCTGAACACCTGGTCCGACATCAACCCCTGTCACGTCCATCTGCGCGACCGCGCGCAGGCCGTGAAGCGGGGGGTGTGGCAGGCCGGGGGCTTCCCGCTCGAATTCCCGGTCTCCACCCTCAGTGAGACCTTCCAGAAGCCGACCCCGATGCTCTACCGCAACCTGCTGGCGATGGAGACCGAGGAACTGCTGCGCTCGTATCCCGTCGACGGCGCGGTACTGATGGGCGGCTGCGACAAGTCCACGCCCGCCCTGCTCATGGGCGCCGCGTCCGTCGACCTGCCGGCGGTCTTCGTGCCCGCCGGACCGATGCTGCCCGGTCACTGGCGGGGCGAGGTCCTCGGTTCCGGCACCGACATGTGGAAGTACTGGGACGACAAGCGCGCCGGACTCATCGGCGACTGCGAGATGACCGAGCTGGAGAGCGGGCTCGCGCGGTCGCCGGGGCACTGCATGACCATGGGTACGGCGTCCACGCTGACGGCCGCCGCCGAGGCGCTCGGGGTGACCGTGCCCGGCGCGTCCAGCATCCCCGCCGTCGACTCCGGGCACGACCGGATGGCGGCCGCGGCGGGCCTGAGGATCGTCGAACTCGTCCGTCAGGACCGGAAGCTGTCCGGCATCCTCACCGCGGACGCGTTCGAGGACGCGGTGACGACCGTCCTCGGGCTCGGCGGCTCCACCAACGCCGTGATCCATCTGATCGCCATGGCGGGCCGCGCGGGTGTCACGCTCACGCTCGACGACTTCGACCGCATCGCGCGGACCGTGCCGGTGCTCGCGAACGTCCGGCCCGGCGGCCAGAAGTACCTCATGGAGGACTTCCACTTCGCCGGCGGTCTGCCCGGGTTCCTCTCGCGGATCACCGATCTGCTGCACCTGGACCGGCCGACGGTGTCGTACGACAGCATGCGTGAGCAGCTGGCCGGCGCCCAGGTGCACGACGACGACGTCATCCGCACCCGGCACAACCCGGTCGCGGCCGAGGGGGGAGTCGCCGTACTGCGCGGCAACCTCTGCCCCGACGGAGCCGTCATCAAGCACATCGCCGCCGAGCCGCACCTGCTCAAGCACACCGGTCCCGCGGTCGTCTTCGACGACTACAAGACCATGCAGCGGACCATCAACGACCCGTCGCTCGGCATCACGGCGGACAGCGTGCTGGTGCTGCGGGGCTCCGGGCCCAAGGGCGGTCCCGGCATGCCGGAGTACGGGATGCTGCCCATCCCCGACCATCTGCTGAAGCAGGGGGTACGGGACATGGTGCGGATCTCCGACGCCCGGATGAGCGGCACGAGTTACGGCGCCTGTGTGCTGCACGTGGCGCCCGAGTCGCACATCGGCGGACCGCTCGCCCTGGTACGCACCGGGGACACGATCACCCTCGACGTCGGGGCACGGTCGCTCCAGCTCAACGTGGACGACGAGGAGTTGGAGCGGCGCAGGGCGGAGTGGACGGCGCCGCCCGAACGGTACGAGCGCGGGTACGGGGCGCTCTACAACGAGCAGATCACCCAGGCGGACACCGGCTGCGACTTCGCGTTCCTGGCCCGGCCGGGGAAGGTGCCGGACCCGTACGCGGGCTGAGCGTGCCCGCGCGGGCCGCCCCTCTTTGAGTCTCACCTGATCGACATCTCGAACAGCAAGCACTGATCAGCAAACAGCAAGCGCTTCACCCATGTGTACGTAGCAAGCGCTTCCTGTCGGTACAGCAAGCGTTCCACGGCACCCGCCAGAACGGAGAACAGTCATGGCCCAAGCCGCAGTCGTGGCGAAACAGCCCGCGCCACCCCGGCGGCGCCGTGGCTCGGCGACGCCCCGCAAGCTCCCGTATCTGCTGATCGCCCCGGCGGGCCTGCTGATGCTGGGCTTCATCGCCTACCCGGTCATCAGCGTCTTCTACTACAGCCTGCAGAACTACAACCCCACCAAACCGTGGCGCAACGGCTTCGCGGGCCTCGACAACTTCACCCACGCCTTCACCAGCGACCCCCAGTTCTGGGACACGCTGACCTTCAGCGCCAAGTGGGTCTTCGTCGAGGTCGGCCTGCAACTGCTCTTCGGGCTCGCGCTCGCGCTGATCGTCAACCAGACCTTCGTCGGACGGGCCGTCGGCCGCGCGCTGGTCTTCTCGCCCTGGGCCGTCTCCGGCGTGCTGACCTCCGCGATCTGGGTGCTGCTCTACAACTCCCAGACCGGCATCACCCGTTACCTGGCCGATGCGGGCATCGGCCAGTACGGCACCAGCTGGCTGTCGGACACCTCCACCGTCTTCCCGGCGGCCGTGGTCGCCGACCTGTGGCGCGGTGTCCCCTTCTTCGCGATTTTGATCCTCGCCGACCTCCAGTCCGTCTCCAAGGACCTGTACGAGGCCGCCGAGGTCGACGGCGCCAGCCGCTTCAAGCAGTTCCTGCACATCACACTGCCGCACCTGAAGGACGCCATCATCCTGTCCACGCTGCTGCGCGCGGTCTGGGAGTTCAACAACGTCGACCTGCTCTACACGCTGACGGGCGGTGGTCCCGCGGGCGAGACGACGACCCTCCCGCTCTACATCGCCAACACCAGCGTCGACGCCCACAACTTCGGCTACGCGTCCGCCCTCACCACGGTCGCGTTCGTGATTCTGCTCTTCTGTTCGGTCGTCTATCTGCGACTGAGCAAGTTCGGAGGCGGGGACAAGTGATCACCAAGGACGCCACGATCAGCGCCCCCACGGCGCCCGCCCCGCTCGCCGAGGAACCCCGGGAGCGCCCGGGGAAGAAACGCCGCGCCTGGGACGAGGTCCCGCGCTGGCACATCTACCTCCCGCTCTCCCTCTACCTCCTCTTCACTCTGATCCCCTTCTACTGGATCCTGCTCTTCGCGCTCCGCCCGGCCGGCTCGACCTCGCTCGTGCCCTGGCCCATGACCTTCGAGCACTTCGACAAGGTGTGGAACGACCGCAGCTTCGGGACCTACTTCCAGAACAGCGTGCTCATCGCCGTCGCCACGCTGGTGATGACGACCCTCGTCGCCCTCGCCGGCGGGTACGCCCTGGCCCGCTTCGACTTCAGGATCAAGCGTGGCTTCATGCTTGCGCTGCTCTGCTCCCAGTTCGTGCCGGGCGCGCTGCTCCTGGTCCCGCTCTTCCAGATCTTCGCCAAGCTCCAGATGATCAACTCGCTGGGCAGCGTCATCATCGCCGAGACGGTCTTCCAGCTGCCGCTGTCGATGATCCTCATCAGCGGGTTCATCAGGAACGTCCCGTACTCGCTCGAAGAGGCCGCCTGGGTCGACGGCTGCGACCGCTTCACCGCCTTCCGGATCGTCGTCCTGCCCCTGCTGCGGCCCGGGCTGATCGCCGTCGGCTCCTTCGCCTTCGTGCACGCCTGGAACCACTTCCTGTTCGCCCTGATGTTCCTCAGCGACCAGAGCAAGCAGACCATCCCCGTCGGCCTCAACACGCTGATGAGCTCCGACAGCGTCGACCTGGGCGCGCTCGCCGCGGGCGGCATCATCGCGGCCGTCCCCGTCGTCATCGTCTTCGCCTTCATCCAGAAGTGGCTGATCACCGGGTTCAGCGCGGGGGCGGTGAAGGGATGAGGGCCGCCGAGGGATTTCCGTCGAGCACGTCCACCGGCCGACTGCCGCTGCCCGTCGTTCTCGCGGGTGCGCGCGGTCACGGCCGTTGGCACCTGGAGAACATCCGTCGGCTCCAGGACAAGGGGCTCGTACGGCTGGCGGGCATCTGCGAGCTGACCCCGCTCAGTGCAGAGGAACTGAACGGGCAAACGGTCGAGCAGTCGGCCGACTTCGGCGCCCTCCTCGACTCCACCGGCGCCGCGATCGCCTTGATCTGCACGCCCATCCCCACCCACACCGACCTGGCGCTGATCGCCGCGGGCAAGGGCGTACACCTGCTGCTGGAGAAGCCGCCCGCGCCGTCGTACGCCGAGTTCCGCCGGATGGCCGACGGGGTGGCCGCGGCCGGGGTCGTCTGCCAGATCGGGTTCCAGTCGCTCGGTTCGCACGCCGTGCCCGCGATCCGGAAGCTGATCGCGCAGGGTGTGATCGGTCAGCTGACCGGGATCGGAGGGGCGGGCGCCTGGGCGCGCGACGAGGCGTACTACCGGCGAGCGCCGTGGGCGGGCAAGCGCCGTCTGAACGGCGTGGACGTGATCGACGGGGCGCTCACCAACCCCCTCGCGCACGCCGTCGCCACCGCCCTGGCGCTCAACGGATCCACCCGCGCCGAGGACGTCACCGCGATCGAGACCGAGCTGCTGCACGCCAACGACATCGAGTCCGACGACACCTCCTGCGTACGGATCACCACCCCGCGGGGCCGGGTCACCGTCGCCGCCACGCTCTGTGCCGAGCGGCCCGGCGAACCGTATGTCCTGGTGCACGGCAGCAGCGGCCGGATCACCTTCTGGTACAAGCAGGACCGGGTGCTGGTGCAGCGGTCCGGGCACGGCCCGGAGGAGATCGAGTACGGCCGCACGGACCTGCTGGAGAACCTGGTCGCGCATCTGACGGAGGGTGCCGGACTGCTGGTCACGCCTGATGCGACGGGTGCCTTCATGAAGGTGGTGGAGGCGATCCGGCAGGCGCCGGACCCGCTCGCGCTGCCCGCCGACGCCTGGGAGCCGCTCCCCGAGGAGAACCGCAGGGTCGTGCCCGGCATCGACGGACTCGTCGCGGCCGCCGCCGACACCCTCGCCCTCTACTCCGAGCTCGGCGCCTCCTGGGCCCGGCCGAACCGGTTCCCGAACCCGACCTCGAAAGACGTTCCGAGCAACGTCCCGAACGAGGCCGCGAACAAGGTGGGAAGCGAGGTGAGCACCCGATGAACCACGCACAGAGCACCGACTCGCTCGTCCTGCGCGTCGCGGGCCGCCCGGTCGGCCGGTACGTCACCCGGCCCGAACTCGCGCCCCGGTTCTCGCCGCGCCCCTACCTCCACCCGGTCACCACCCTGGCCGGCACGGCCGTCACCGAGCTCAGCCCCGCCGACCACACCCACCACCTCGGCGTCGGTGTCGCCGTTCCCGACGTCGAGGGGCACAACTTCTGGGGCGGGCGCACCTACGTCCGCGACCAGGGACCCACCGAACTGGCCAACCACGGCGCCCAGCGGCACTCCGGTTTCCAGCTGCGCGACCCGGACGGCTTCGTGGAGGAGCTGCGCTGGGTGGCCGCGGGCGGCGAGCTGCTGCGCGAGCGCCGTACCGTCGCCGTCACCGAACTCACCGACTCCGCCTGGGCGTTGGACTTCACCTTCTCCCTCACCAACACGACCACCCGCCCCCTCTCGATCGGCAGCCCGGCCACCAACGGGCGGCCCAAAGCGGCCTACGGCGGCTTCTTCTGGCGGGCCCGCAAGGAAGGGCGGGCGCCGCGCGTCTTCACCGCCGACACCGAGGGCGAGGAGGCGGTCCACGGGGCCCCCGCCGACTGGCTCGCCCTCGTGGGCGCGGGCTGGACCCTCGTCTTCGCCGGGGCCACCGCGGCGACCCGCCGCGACCCGTGGTTCGTGCGCACCGCCGAGTACCCGGGCGTCGGATCCTCCCTCGCGCACACCGAACGGCTGCCGATCCCGGCCGGGGAGACGGTCGTACGCCGGGTCGTCACCGTCGTCGCGGACGGCGCCCTCGACAGCAGCGAGGCCGCGGCGCTGGTGCGGAAGGCGGTGAGCCCCTGATGGCGCTGGCCTCCGCAGACCTCGGCGACGGCACCTACCGCAACCCCGTCCTCGACGCCGACTGGTCCGACCCCGACCTCCTGTGCGTGGGCGACGACTTCTACCTCACCGCCTCCAGCTTCGGCCGCGCGCCCGGACTGCCGCTCCTGCACTCCCGCGACCTGGTCAACTGGACGCTCGTCGGACACGCGCTCGGGCTCCTGGAACCCGCGCGGGAATTCAGGAAGCCCCGGCACGACTGCGGTGTGTGGGCCCCGTCCCTGCGGCACCACGACGACCGCTTCTGGATCTTCTGGGGCGACCCCGACCACGGCATCTTCCAGGTCAACGCCCCTGAGATCCGCGGTCCCTGGACCCGGCCGCACCTGGTCAAGGAGGGCAAGGGCCTCATCGACGCCTGCCCGCTGTGGGACGAGGAGACCGGCGAGGCGTATCTCGTGCACGCCTGGGCCAAGTCCCGTTCGGGCGTCAAGAACCGGCTCACCGGCCACCGTATGCGCCCCGACGGCACCGAGCTGCTCGACGAGGGCAAGGTGATCATCGACGGGGACCGGATCCCGGGCTGGTTCACCCTCGAAGGGCCCAAGGCCTACCGGCACGACGGCTGGTTCTGGATCTTCGCACCCGCCGGGGGAGTGGAGACCGGCTGGCAGGGCGCCTTCCGCTCGCGCGGCTTCTTCGGCCCGTACGAGGAGCGGGTGGTGCTGGAGCAGGGGGACACCGAGGTCAACGGCCCCCACCAGGGCGGCTGGGTGCGCACGGGGGCCGGCGAGGACTGGTTCGCGCACTTCCAGCAGCGCGGGCCCTACGGGCGTGTCGTCCATCTCCAGCCGATGCGCTGGGCCGCCGACGGCTGGCCGGTGCTCGGTGACGAGGGCGCCCCCGTCGCCGTACACCGGAAGCCGCGACTGCCGCCCCAGCCGCCCTCCGCGCCCGCCACCGACGACGACTTCCCCGGCGGCCGGTTCGGACGGCAGTGGCAGTGGACCGCCAACCGGCAGGACGGCTGGGCCACCCAGCACTCGGGGGACGGGCTGCGGCTGAGCTGCGTACGGACGGTGGACGCGCACGACCTGCGCAGACTGCCGAACGTCCTCACTCAGCGGTTACCCGGCATTCCCGCCACCGTCGAGGTGGAGCTGCGCCTCGACAGCCAGGAACCGGGGGCACGGGCGGGGCTCGCGGTGCTCGGGGACGCCTTCAGCTGGATCGGGCTCCAGCGGGAGGCGGACGGGTCGGTGCGGCTCGTGCACCGGTTCGCCGAGTCGGTCGCCGAGCGGGAGCGCGACGCCGCACCTCCGCGAGAGGCGCCCGAGGGGCGGGCCCGGCTGTGGATCGAGAGCGGGGCGGGGGCGCGCTGCCGGTTCTCGTACGACGTCGGAGGCGGCCGGCGGTCCTCGGGCCAGGTCTTCGCCGCCACCTCCTGGCGCTGGGTCGGCGCCCTGCTCGGACTTTTCGCACTCGCGCCCGTCGGCGGGGGACACGCCGGCGCGGCCTCGTTCACGCAGTTCCGCATCACCAGTTCCTTCCGCTGACAAGACCACACAACCCCGTTGGATCCAGAAGAAGAGAGCCGATCAATGAAGATCAACATCCACAGAACCGGGCGTGCCGCGACGGTCGTCGCCCTGGGCTCCGTGCTTGCGCTCACCGTCACCGCCTGTGGCGACAACGGCAGCGGAGCGGCGGGCGACAAGGGCACCGAGGGCTCCGGCAAGGGCGAGATCACCTTCTGGGACAACAACGGCGGTGTCCGCACCGACATCTGGAAGCAGATCATCGCGGACTTCGAGAAGAAGTACCCGGACATCAAGGTCAAGTACGTCGGCATCCCGGCGGCGAGCGCCCAGTCGAAGTACGACACCGCCATCCAGGGCGGCGGCCTGCCCGATGTCGGCGGCGTGGGTACCGCGATGCTCGCCGAGGTCGCCGTCCAGGGCGCGCTGGAGCCGCTGGACAGCCGGCTCAAGGGGAGCTCGCTGAACGGCAAGCTGAGCCAGAACCTGCTCGACGTCAGCCGGGCCGCGGGCGGCGGTGACACCCTGTATCAGGTGCCGACCTCCGCCAACAACGGCACGCTCTGGTACCGGACGGACCTGTTCAAGGCGGCGGGACTGGACGCCCCGACCACCTGGTCGAAGTTCTACGACGCCGCCGACAAGCTCACCGACAAGGGCAAGAACAAGTTCGGCTTCACCATCCGGGGCGGCGAGGGGGCCATCGCGCCGGCCCTCGACGCGGTGTACGGCCAGACCGGCATCACCTCGTTCTGGAACGGCGACAGGACCACCGTCAACGACCCGAAGAACGTCGCCGCCCTCGAGAAGTACATCGCCCTGTACAAGAAGGACACCCCGTCCGCCGACGTCAACAACGACTTCACCAAGATGGTCGCCCAGTGGGACAGCGGCACCATCGGCATGCTGAGCCACAACCTCGGCTCCTACCAGGACCACGTGAAGGCGCTGGGCGCGGAGAAGTTCCGCGGCATCCCGAACCCGACGCAGGACGACGGCACCCGCGTGCAGGTGTCCAACCCGGTCGACGGGATGAGCCTGTTCAAGTCCAGCAAGAACAAGGCGGCCGCCTGGAAGTTCGTCGAGTTCGCCCTCTCGGCGGCGGAGAACTCCAAGTTCAACGAGTCCGCGGGACAGGTCCCGGCGAACACCGACGCCGCGAAGGACGCGTGGATCCAGAAGGCCGAGCCCACCAAGCTGGCCGCGGAGGCGCTGAACGGGGCCGGTACCAAGATCGTGCAGCTGCCGTACTACCTGCCGGACTGGAACACGATCTCCAAGTCCGACAACGAGCCGAGCTTCCAGAAGCTGCTGCTCGGGAAGATGAGCGCGAAGCAGTTCCTGGACACGTTGGCCGACCAGTTGAACAAGGCGCAGGCGGACTGGAAGTCGAACCACTAGCTCCGCTGGCTGGGCCGGGTGCGGTCGGTTCGTGGTCTTCGAGGCTGTGTGGCGACCGCGGGCCGGGCGTGGCTGGTCGCGCCCACGCGGCGGAGCCGCACATCGATACAGCCCCGCGCCCCTGAAGACGGGGCGCGGGTCCACCCTCTGCTTGAAAGGCACACCTCTGTGTCCCTCACCCGCAGACAGGTCACCTCGGCGGCTCTTGCCGCCGTTCCGGTCGCCCTTGCGGCAACCGGCATCGCACAAGCCGCCCAGCGTCGCCGCACCCTCTACATCGCCGGTGACTCCACCGCCGCCCAGAAGTACGCCGACGCCGCGCCCGAGACCGGGTGGGGCATGGCGCTTGCGTTCTTTGTGCGGGAGCACCTGGAAGTCTCCAACCACGCCGTGAACGGGCGGAGTTCCAAGAGTTTCGTCGACGAGGGGCGGCTCGACGTCATCCTCGACGTGATCCGGCCCGGAGACTTCCTGCTCATCCAGTTCGGGCACAACGACGAGAAGAGCGCCGACCCGACGCGCTACACCGAGCCCTGGACGACGTACCAGGACTACCTGCGGCAGTACGTCGACGGGGCGCGGGCCCGTGGCGCGCGGCCCGTGCTCGCCACCCCCGTCGAGCGCAGAAAGTTCGACGCGGACGGCAACGCCGTGCCGACCCACGGCGACTACCCGGCGGCGATGCGCGCCCTCGCCGAACAGGAGCGCGTGGCGTTGCTCGACATCCAGGCCCTGTCGATCGCCCTGTGGCAGCGGCTCGGCGTCGAGGAGACCAAGAAGTACTTCAACTGGACCACGACCGAGCAGGACAACACCCACTTCAACCCGCCGGGCGCGATCGCCGTGGCCCGTCTCGTCGCGGCCGAGCTGCTGCACCGCCGGGTGCTGGCGCACCGGGACGTGCGCCGGCTGGACGAGGAAGTCCCCGTGTCCTGGATCACCTGGCCGGACGCGGCCGCGTAATCCCCTTCCACAGAACCTCCGCCAGAAGGAGAGCCGCACAGTGAACACACAGAGATGGCATGGACATGCCACAGCAAGGCCGGCGACGACGGCCCTGCTGGTCGGTTGCACCGCTCTGGCCCTGGCCGTCACCGGCACCACCGCCCAGGCCCAGGCCCGGTCGGGCGACCTCGGTCGAGGGACCCTCGCCGCCGGTGACGGCTGGGGCTCCTACGGCACGGGGACCTCCGGTGGTGCGGCGGCCGACGCCGCGCACGTGTACACCGTCACCACCTGGGCCGAGTTCAAGGCCGCGCTGAAGAACGGCGGCACCGCCCCGAAGATCATCCAGGTGAAGGGCACGATCGACGCCAACGCCGAGGGCTGCGACTCCTTCGCCGCGCCGGGCTACGAATTCGACGCCTATCTGCAGAAGTACTCCCCGGAGAACTGGGGATACGGCACCAACCTGGACGCCGAGCCCGACGACAGCCCCGAAGGCCTGCGCCGCGCCTCCGCCGCCAACCAGGACACCGCCATCAAGGCGGAGATCCCCGCCAACACCACCCTCGTCGGCCTCGGCAAGGGCGCGGGGTTCAAGGGCGCCAGCCTCCAGATCAAGGCCGTGGACAACGTCATCGTCCGCAACCTCACCTTCGAGAGCCCGCTCGACTGCTTCCCGCAGTGGGACCCGACCGACACCTCCGTCGGCAACTGGAACTCCGAGTACGACAGTGCGGTGGTGTACGGCTCGACGCACGTCTGGCTGGACCACAACACCTTCACCGACGGGGACCACCCCGACAGCACGCTGCCCACGTACTTCGGCCGGATCTTCGAGCAGCACGACGGCGAGCTGGACATCGTCAAGGGCGCGGACTACGTGACCGCCTCCTGGAACGTCTTCGCCGACCACGACAAGACGATCCTCATCGGCAACAGCGACAGCGCGTCCACCGCCGCGGTCGACCGGGGCCACCTCAAGGTCACCTTCCACCACAACCTGTTCTCGAACCTCGTCGAGCGCGCGCCCCGCGTCCGCTTCGGCCAGGTCGACTCCTACAACAACCACTTCGTCGCGGGCGACGGCTACTCCTACAGCTACGGCATCGGCATGGAGTCCCAACTCGTCGCCGAGCACAACGCGTTCACGCTGCCCGCCGGGGTCAGCGCGGCGACCGTCCTGAAGAAGTGGAAGGAGGCGCCGCTCACCGCGGCGGACAACTACGTCAACGGGGCGGCCACCGACCTGATCGCCGTGCACAACGCGGAGATCCCGGCGGAGACGCTGCAGTCCGGGGCCGGATGGACGCCGACCCTGCGGACCAAGGTCGACTCGCCCAGGGCGGTGCCGCGGATCGTGGACCACGGGGCGGGCGCCGGAAAGATCTGCTGACCAGCTGATCCGGTCGACCAGCTGATCCGGTCGACCAGCTGATCCGGTCGAACCGGCTCCGATCGTTCCAGCCCTCCCGGTCAGGCCGGAGCGGCTCCGCACCGCCCCTCACCCAGGGCGTGCCGCTCCGGCCCCTCGTCCCTCCCGCAGAGCCCGCGAGGCCTCTGAGCCTCGCGGCACAGCGAAGGAGCATCGCCATGCTCTCCCGCACCACCACACCCGGCCCTGCCGTCCCCGGCCGGAGAACCTTCCTCGTCGCAAGTGCCGGAGCCGCTCTCGCGCTCGGCCTCGCGACTCCCGCGCGGGCCCAGGCGCGGCCCCAGGAGAAATCTCCCTTCGGGCGTTACGGTTCGCCGTCCGCCCGGCTCACCGGGCGGACCCTGTACGTCCACCCCGGCGGCCTCGGCGACCACACCACCGTCCAGGCCGCCGTCAGCGCCGGGAGCGGGGCCGGATACACCCTGGTCATCGCGCCGGGAACGTACCGGGAGACCGTCGCCGTCGGCGTCGCCCGTACGGAGATGACCTGGATCGGCGCCTCCGGGGACCCCCGTGACGTCGTCGTCGTGTACGACAACGCCAACGGCACGCCGAAGCCCGGCGGCGGTACCTACGGGACCACCGGGTCGGCCACCACCACCGTGCAGGCCGACGGGTTCACCGCCCGTGGGATCACCTTCGCCAACGACTTCCTGCGCGCCGACCACCCCGAGATCACCGGTACCCAGGCGGTCGCCGTCAAGGTGCAGGGCGACCGCTCGGCGTTCGTGGGGTGCCGGTTCCTGGGCCACCAGGACACGCTGTACTCCGACTCGATCGCGCTCGGCACCTTCGCCCGCCAGTACTACCGAGACTGCTACGTCGAGGGTGACGTGGACTTCGTCTTCGGCCGGGCGACCGCCGTCTTCGAGCGCTGCCACTTCCGCACCCTGAACCGCACGGACCTGGCCGCCGCCCCGTACGGCTTCGTGTTCGCCCCCTCCACCGCGCTCGCCAACCCGCGCGGCTACCTGGTCACCCACGGCCGTGTCAGCAGCGAGGCCCCCGACGCGTACTACAAGCTGGCCCGCCCCTGGGTGCCCGGCTCGGACACCACCGCCCGGCCCATGCTGACCGTCCGCGACACCCGCCTCGCCGCCGGGATCGACGCGGTCGCGCCCTACACCGACATGGCGGACGCCTACCCCTGGCAGAGCCAGCGCTTCGCCGAGTACCGGAACACGGGGCCGGGCGCGGTGATCAGCGTCCCGGAGAACCGTCCCCAGCTGAGCCCCGTCGAGGCCGAGTCGGCGACCCGGGAGGCGTATCTCGGCGACTGGACGCCGTGGAAGGGGTGCTGAGATGCGCCGACGCGCCTTCCTCGCCACGGCCGGTGCGCTCGCCGTCCTCGGCGCGACTCCCGCCTTCGCGGGCGGGCGCCGGGTGCTGCACGTCCGCCCCGGTGACTCCGTCCAGGCCGCCGTCGACGCGGTGACCGGCGCCGGCCGGACGATCGTCGTGCACCCGGGCACCTACCGCGAGGTCGTGAACATCCCCGCCGACAAGGCCGGCCTGACACTGCGCGGTGCCACCCGTGACCCGCGCGACGCCGTCATCGTGTACGACCACGCGGGCGGCACGCAGAAGCCGGACGGTTCGGGGACGTACGGCACCGCCGGCTCCGCCACCTTCACCTCGGCGGCGCCGGGGCTCACCGTGCACGGGCTGACGCTCGCCAACGACTGGCTGCGCGCCGACCACCCGGACATCACCGGGACGCAGGCGGTGGCGGCGTACGTCACCGGGGACCGCTCGTCCTTCACCCAGGTCCGCCTGCTGGCACACCAGGACACCCTGTTCGCGGACACGACGGCCCTGACCGCCTTCGACCGCCAGTACTACCGCGACTGCTACATCGAGGGCGACGTCGACTTCGTCTTCGGGCGGGCCACCGCCGTCTTCGAACGCTGCCACTTCCACACCCTCGACCGGGACGTCACCTTCAGACCTGAGGGGATGGTCTTCGCGCCCTCCACGGCCCGCGCCAACCCGCACGGCTTCCTGGCCCTGCGCGGCCGGGTCACCTCGGGCGCGCAGGACGGGGCGTACAAGATCGCGCGGCCGTGGGTGCCGTCGTACGAGACGACGGCCTGGCCGTCCCTGGTCGTACGGGAGACGGAACTCGGCCCCGGCATCGACGCGGTGGCGCCCTACGCCGACATGCGCGAGGCCTACCCCTGGCAGTCCATGCGCTTTCGCGAGTACCGCAACACCGGCCCCGGCGCGGAGATCACCGTGCCGGAGAACCGTCCCCAGCTCACGGACACGGAAGCCACGTCGCACACGCGTGCGGCGTATCTCGGCGACTGGTGCCCGTGATGGCCCCGCACCGATCACCGCAGTAGCTCCCCCACCCGCATCGACGAAAGGACCGCACTCCATGTCTCGTCGAACCGCTCTCGCCCTCGGCGCCACCCTGGCGCTCGGCGCCGGACTCGCCGTCCTGCCCACCCAGGCCCAGGCGGCGACCGTCGTCGTCAGCACCACGGCCGACCTCACCAGCGCCATCAAGAGCGCCACCGCCGGCACCGTCATCCAGGTGCGCGCCGGCACCTACTACCCGACGGCCACCCTCCAGTCGACGGCCAACGGCACCTCGTCGAGCCCCGTCACCCTCCAGGCGTACGGCTCGGAGACGGTGAAGATCGACGGCTCGTCGCTGCCCGCCGGGGACTGGATCTTCAAGCTGACCGCCGACTACTGGAACGTCTCCAACCTCACCTTCCAGAACTCCCCGGACAGCGCGGTCGTCTGCCAGTCCTGCACCGGCACGAACTGGAACAACATCAAGACCATCAACGGCGGCGATTCCGGCTTCACACTCACGGGTGACGGCACCGTCAACAACACGGTCAAGAACATCGACTCGTACGGCAACTACGACGCCGCGGGCCATGGCGAGAACGCGGACGGCGTCGCCGTGAAGTTCGGCTCCGGCACCGGCAACCTGATCACCGGCGCCCGCCTGTACAACAACTCGGACGACGGGCTCGACTTCTGGTCCTTCTCGTCCCCCGTCACCGTCGAGCACACCTGGTCCTTCGGCAACGGGAAGAACCGCTGGGGCGACTCGGCCTTCGCGGGTGACGGCAACGGCTACAAGCTGGGAGGCGACGGCGAGGTCGTCGCGCACGTCGTCAACAACTCCGCCGCCTGGGACGACGCCGGCAACGGCTTCACCGAGAACTCCAACACCGGCTCGATCGTCATCAACCGCACCACCGCGTACGCCAACGGCAAGTACGGCTACTACTTCGCCACCAGCTCCGCGAAGCTCGGCAAGAACCTGGCCGTCGGCAACGGCAGCGCGGCCGTCTCCAAGGGGTCCTCCGTCACGTCCTCCGGCAACAACTGGGACTCGGGCATCTCCACCCCGTCCTTCGTCACCACGAACGCGTCGACGACGTACAACTCCCGCAAGTCCGACGGCTCGCTGCCCGCGACGACGTTCCTGACGACGGGGAGCACGACGATCGGCGCCACGATGAACTAGGACCTGTCCGGCCGATCACGGTGGAGGAAAGCAGCGGCGCCCTGTCGATGCCGGTGTGCGTGCCACACCCCGCGTCTCCGCCGTGATCGGCCGGGACAGGTCCTGGCTCTCAGCAACCGTCCCGTGCGGGAAGCGGCAGGGCCGACCGCTTCCCGCACGTACGCCGACGCACACTCAGCCCAGGTGCCACAGGGCGTACGCCACCACGCACAGGATCACACCGGCGAACGCCATCAGCGCGCCCAGGAACCGGAGATAGCCAGGGGTCGCGAAAAGGGTGGGCGACCCGCCCAGGCGCCCCGTCGCCGCCCAGCTCTCCTCGTTCTTGCGGCGAATCCGTTCGGAGCGCCGGGTGGTGATCCCCCGCACGTCGAACGCCCAGCCCACTCCGCACCAGAGGGCGATCAGGCCGCCCAGCAGGAACACGGCGAGGACGACCGGCGAGGGGCCGTGCGACCCTGCGGCCAGGTTGAATCCGTCAGTCAATTTTCAGATCCCTTTCGAAGTGATCACTCGCATTATTCCTGGCGGACTTCGACCGGCCACGGGCCCCCGGCGCCGGTCGATGCGGAGTAGTCCCCGCGCTGAATCTCGAGGAGTGCCTCGCCCGAGTAACTCTCGATGTCCTCCACATATGGAGTGAGGCCGGGGTGATGGCTGGAGAATGTCACATTGGCCGTGAGGACATCGTCGTCGAGTCCGCCCATCGAAAGGGAGACGTAGGCGCACACGGAGTTCTTTCCGAATTGGTCTGCCGCGCTTTCGAGGCATGCGAAGGAGTAGGCGAGACATCGGCGGAGAAGCTGCTCTTCGCGGCTTTGTCCGGATTCGGGAAGATCGTGGTCGGTCATTCCGCGACCGTTGACCGAGGTCTCTTCCTGGACCACGTCGAAGAAGGATCCGACCGTGCCCTCGGCCAATTCGGCCAACAGGACGGCGCCATCGGATCCGACTGTCCAACCTCGTCCGGCGACATCCCGGAAGGGCAACGGAATGTCCGGCTCGGACAGTCGGGTGAGGTCGGTCCGCTGCATCATGGCGGCCATCATTCTGTTCATGCGCATGTCTATCCCTCGCCCAGAGCGGCGAGTCCCTTTCTGACGGCCGCGATGAATCCCGGATTGTTCCCCACAGCCTTCAGTACTGAACGGGGGAGTCCGTCGAACTGTCCGGTCTCAAAATTGTACTGGTACTTTGCGCTCTTGTTCGTCTGGTCCTGGAAGTGCAGCTGGCCGGGGCGCTGCCCAGGGTTGGGGTTTTCTACGTCGATTCGGTAGGGCCCCTGATTCCATAGGGTTTTACTGGTGATCTGCGGACCGTTGGAGCCGATCATTCCCGCGGACTTGGGGTCGCGTATTCCGTACAGATCCCGCATGTCCTGAACGCGGTCGTCCACGGCCTTCGGGTGGTACGGGTCGTCCTTGAACGCGGGCTGGGAGCTGTAACCCTCCCTGAGTTGCGGGCAGGGTCCCAGGCCGAGCGGGTCCGACCAGGAGTACGGGTTGTGAACATACGCGGCCGGATTGGGGGCGGGCGCCAGACCGAGGGGGTCGGGCGAGAGATAGCGTGCGGTTTCGGGGTCGTAGTAACGGAAGTAGTTGTAGTGCAGACCCGTTTCCGGGTCGGCGTACTGGCCGGGGAAACGGAGGGGGCAGTCCGTGTCCGCCCTGCCTCGGTCCTCGGGGCCGGGGAGGCTGGTGCCCCACAGGCCGGTGCGCCGCTGCCAGGTCACCTCGCCCTCGGCGGTGACCAGTTCGGCGGGAGCGCCTACGGCGTCCGTGACGATCGCGTGGAACCGGACGGCGCGATCGCCCGTGGTCTCCTCGGCCAGCCGGGCCAGGAAGGATTCCTGTGAGCCGCGCGGCGTCGGTGTGCGCTCGGTCTGCGCGACCGGCCGGTGTGTGTCGGGGGAGTAGTCCCAGGAGGTGACGCGGCCGTCGGGGGAGACCTGTTCGGCCAGGCGGGTGCCGTCCCACGAGAAGTCCGTGCGCGCGGTGACCGAGCCGTCCCCGGCGAGGCGCACCTTGGCGACGCGACGTCCGAGAGGGTCGTACAGGTACTGCCAGTGCTCGCCGTCCGGGGTGGTCACCTCGGTCAGCCGGTCCTCGGCACTCCACGCGTACGTCCACGTGCGCCGCTGCCCGTTCAGGAGCATGCGTGCCCTGCGCACGAGCCGGCCCTGGGCGTCGTGATCGTACGTCGTGCGATCGGCACTGCGGATGCGGGTGCCGTCGAAGGTGCGCTCGCCGGGCGCCTCGTGAGCCGGGGCGGTGGCGTGTGTGAGGTTGCCCGCGGTGTCGTAGGCGTAGGTCTCGCTCCAGCCGAGGGCGCGAACCCGGGTGACCCGGCCTGAGGCGTCCAGTTCGAATGACCGGGTGCCGGAGGTGAGTTCACGGATCTCGGTGAGATAGCCATCGGGGCGATAGGCATAGGAGCGGTGCTGGAGAAGACGGTCGCCTGCCCCGTCTCCGGTGTCGGTCACCGCCTGGGACATGAGGCGTCCAGCGGGGTCCCAGCTCTGGGCGAGCTCCACGTGGTCGCCGACAAGACGCCGTGTCTCCTGGCCGGCCGCGTCGTACTCGAACCTCACCTCTCCGGCGTCTGTACGGAGTGCGACCGCGCGGCCCACCGGATCGTAGGTCCAGTGTGAAGCGAGTCCGGACGGTGTGGTGCGACGGGTGGTGCGCCCCAGGGCGTCGTAGGCGAACGCGGTCGTACGGCCATTGACGGTCTCGCTGATGGTGCGGCCCGCCGCGTCGTACGCGAAACCGATCTCGGCGTCCGCGTTGCTCGCGGTGGCCAGACGGCCGCTCGCCGCGTAGGTGTAGACCGTCGTCCCGCCGGTGCCGTCGCGCTGTTCGGTGACGCGGCCGAGCGTGTCCCGTGTGAAGTGCAGCGTCTCGCCCGCGCCGTTTGCGCGCGAGACGAGTGCGCCCGTCGCGTCGTGCTCGTAGGCGAGGACTCGGCCGTCGAAGTCGGTCTCCGCGACGAGGCGCCCCGCTCTGTCGTACGAATACGACCACTTTCGGCCCTGCGGGTTGGTGACGCCCGTGAGGCGCAGCTCCGTGTCATGCGTGAACGTGTAGGTCGTGCCGTCCGGGGCGGTACGGGTGGCGGGGGCGTCGAAAGGGGCGACGGAGTGGCGCGTGACGTTCCCCGCCAGGTCTGTGTGGGTCAGGAGATTGCCCTCGGCGTCCCAGGTCCATGACTCACGGGCGCCGTCCGGGAGTTCACGCCACTCAGGCCGGCCCTCGACCGACCAGCTCATCCGCGTCGTGCGGCCCATCGGATCGGCGACCCCTACGATCCGGCCGAAGGTGTCGCGGCGGATGGTGGTGACCTGCCCGAGTTCGTCGGTGACCGCCACGGGGAGCCCGGCGGAATTGGAAGTGACCACTCGTGTGTGGCCGAGGGCATCGGTCAGGGTGGCCAGATGACCGGACCCGTCGTACGTGCAGCGGGTCTCGGCACCGAGGGGGTCGCGGGTGGTGAGCAGATTGCCGCGGGAGTCGTATGTGTGGCGCCACTCGGCACCACCGGGCTCAAGCACGTTGGCGGGCAGACCGAACGCGGTGTACGTCGCGCTCGCCACCGACCCGTCCGGCAGGGTGAGCTCGGTGAGGTTCCCGGCGCCGTCGTAGGCGAATCGGGTGGCACGCCCCAGCGGATCGGTGACGGTGAGGGGATGGGCCCCGTACGCGTCCCACTCCGTGCGAGTGACGTGCCCGAGCGGGTCCGTCACCTCGAGGACCAGACCCTCGGAGTTGTACCGATGGCTGGAGACGCGGCCGAGGGAGTCGGTGTACGTCGTCATGGACGCTGCGTCGTCGTACGTCAGTGTGCCCGACAGGATGCCGTCGACGCCCTCGGTGCGGACGACCCGGCCACGCTCGTCGTACACGTACGAGAACCACGTGCCGTTGCGGTCGGTCCACCGGGTGACCCGGCCCTGTTCGTCGTACGTGAAACGCAGGGGCTCGCCGCTGGAGTTGACGACCTCGGTGAGGTTGCCGGAGGGGTCGTAGCCGTACCGCATGACGACCGTGCCGTCGCCCACCGGGCCGTCGGGGCCGTAGCGGGACGGGGCCTCGTCGAGCAGGCGCAGGGCCGTGATGCGGGGTCCCTGGGTGTCGACGGCCAGGTAGTAGCCGCCCGAGTGGCGGATCCCGAACGGCACGCCCTCGTCGTCGCGTTCGACGTCGATGCGGGCGCCGTTGCGGTCGCTCCATGAGTCCAGCGGGAGGTGTACGACGCCGAACGAGCCCGACGAGAAGGGGGTGCTGAAAGTGCGGACGACTCCGGAGACGGGGTCGGTGATGGTCATGACACCGTCGGGCTTGCCGTCCCAGAGCAGCGGCCAGCGGGCGCCCTTCACGGGGAGGGTCGGTACATCCGGCTCCGGTACGGGATACACGAGCCGCATGCCGTCCGCCGCCGCGAACACGACGCCCTCGCCGTCGATCTGCACGCACTCGTCGAGGGTGGAGATCCAGGTCGGGCCGAAGCAGACGCCGCCGCGGTAGGAGGAGAGGTGGGTTCGCTGGAAGACAAGCGGGAGGGAGGCCGGCAGCGTCACGTCGGTCTGGACCATCAGCATGGCACCGGTCGCCACGTCGATCGGCTCGCCCACGCACGGGACGCGGTCGGCCTGGCGGGCCGACGGCCCCAGCTCGACCAGGTCGGGGCGGAGGGACGGCGGGCGCAGCAGGAGGGGAGTGGTGTCGCTGAACGCGCCCTCCATGCCCGCCTTCAGCACGCCGCCGCCCGCGCCCAGCGCGCCGCCGAAGATCATGCCGTCCTTGGCGGCCTGGTTGACCTCGTCCAGGCTGAAGCCCTGCTGCAGACCGGTGACCATCTTCAGGGGCTGGGCCACTGCCAGGTCGACGGTGACCGACTCGATACCGCCGAAGGCCGCCGCGACCAGGGTGCCCGCCGCTATCTCCGCGACGGTGGTGGAGACCGCGATGCCCATGGTGGCGCCGAACTCGATGACGGCGTCGGCCGCGGCGACGGCGGCTCCGGAGGCGAGGCCCGCCGTGAAGAAGGCCAGCGCCACCCCGCCCGCGATCACGGCGGCGTCGATGCCGATCTGCGTCCAGAGTTTGTTGATGGCGTCGTCGATGGCGTCCGCGAACTTGTCCAGGGCCTTCGCCATCGCCCGGGACGACTCCGCCAGGTCGCTCAGCCAGCCGGCGTCCTTGCCCTTGGCGTAGCGGTTCCAGAACTTCTCGAAGGCGTCGATCGACTCGCCGGTGTTGTGGTGGATGAGGGAGGACGCACTCGTGTGCACCGGTCCCCGTACGTCGTCGACCGAGTCGGCGAAGGTGCGCCAGGCGGTCGCCGCGGCCCGCAGCGAACCGGAGTTGGCGTCCGGCCACCACAGGCCCAGCTTCAGCAGGATCTTCTTCGCCTCGTCCTCAACGCTCACCGGAACCGTCGCTCCCGGCCTTGTCGGCCCCGCCGGTCTTCACCTCGGTGAACATTCCCGCGATCAGCTGGTCGTTGTCGACGGTGCCGTCCGCCAGGTCGTTCATGGCCTCGTGGATGCTCACCAGGCCGAGTACGAGGGTGCCCGCCGCGCTCTCTATCTTCTTCTGCTGCGGTGAGTAGGCGTCCCCGAACTCCTTGCCCTGTTTGTCGTCGCCCCAGGGTTTCCCCAGGCCGTCCAGGGTGGTGACGAGGGTGGTGAGTGCCTTGCTGAGGTTCTTGGCCCCTTCGTGGAAGTCCGGCGCCGCGCGCTTCAGATCGGCGGTGTGGATGTGCAAGGACCATGCCGTCGCCGTTGCCATCACCCATGCGGCTCTCCCCGTCTGACGCATCGTTCGCATGTGCGTTCCGACCCCAGGAGAACCGGTTCAATAGAAGGCCAAGTCGACGCCACCTGCGGGCAATGCATCCAGGGAGATGCCGCCCGCGGGTGAGGTCTCGATCGGATAAAGCCTCTCGCATGGCATGCGTGATGCGCGTAGACATTCCCTGACCTGGTGCGGAATGACCTGGTCACCCATCACCCAGATCCGGAGAATCCATGCGGAAGTCCCTCAGAGCGGCAGCCATCGCGGCCGCTTGTGCCGTCGCCGGCGGTGCTCTCTACGGCACGGGCGTCGCCACGGCCGGCCAGTCGACGGCCAACTCGACCCACGAGCCCTACAACATCGGGCTCCTGGTCAAGGACATCGACACCTACTACGGCACCACGCCCGACAGCAACGGCGTGTACCAGGCGTCCAAAGACAGCCAGTACGCCAAGGACCTGTCGCGGCTGGAGTCGGACGCCAAGCGCTACATCGACAGGGCGGCGCACAAGGCGAAGCACCGGGGCGAGAAGCCCGCGGTCGTCTTCGACATCGACGACACGCTGCTGCTCTCCCTCGACTACGAGAAGAAGACCAACTACACGTACAACTCGGCCTCCTGGGCCGCGTACGTGGCCCAGGCGGACCGTCCGGCCGTCTTCGGCACCCCCGAACTCGTCGCGTACGCCGAGTCCAAGGGTGTCGAGGTCTTCTACAACTCGGGCCTGAAGGAGTCGCAGCGCGTCTCCGCGGTCGCGAACCTGAAGAAGGTCGGCGCCGACATCAACCTCGACGCCGACCACATGTTCCTCAAGGACGCGGCCAACCCGCCGGCCTACCTGAGCGCCTGCGCCACGGCCGCCGCCTGGAACTGCACCACCGTGCAGTACAAGTCCGGCACCCGTAAGCACATCGAGTCCCTCGGGTACGACATCGTCGCCAACTTCGGTGACCAGTACTCCGACCTCGACGGGGGCTACGCCGACAAGACGTTCAAGCTCCCGAACCCGACGTACTTCGTCAGCTGAGTCATGGGCTGAGTGCTCTCAGGAGCGGTCGGTCCGCACGGGGCGGATCGATTCCAGGGTCGGCACCACCGGTTCGATCGTTCCGTCGGCCGCGAACTCCATGCGGTCGACGGTGGTCTCCCGGTGCGTGCCGTCCCCGCCCGCCTTCCCGGGGCCGTCCAGGGCGAAGCGGTGGTAGACGATGTACCAGTCGTCGGTGCCGGGGACGTTCACCACGGAGTGGTGTCCGGTGCCCTTGATGCCGTACTCCGGGCGCTTGGACAGGATCGTGCCCCGCTTGGTCCACGGACCGAGCGGGGACGGTCCGGTCGCGTAGGCGACGTGGTAGTTCTCGCTGCGGGTGTCGTCCTCGGACCACATGAAGTAGTACGTGCCCTGCCGCTTGACGACGAAGGATCCCTCACGGAAGCCGGGCTGCGTGATGTCCCGCACCTTCGAGGCGTCGAACGACACCATGTCGGCATTCAGCGGCACCACGTACCCATGGCCGTTGCCCCAGTACAGATACGACTGCCCGTCGTCGTCCGTGAACACCGCCGGGTCGATCATCTGGCCCGTCAACCGGCCCTTGGCCACCAGGGGCTTGCCCAGCGCGTCCTTGAAGGGACCGGCCGGGGAGTCGGCCACCGCCACGCCGATCTGCTGCTCGGCACAGAAGTAGAAGTAGTACTTGCCGTCGCGTTCGGCGATCGCCGGGGCCCAGGCGTTCTTGTCCGCCCAGGACACATCGGGTCCCAGGTCCAGGATCACACCGTGGTCCTTCCAGTGGACCAGGTCCTTCGACGAGTACGCCTTGAAGCTCGTCCCGCTCCAGCCCGCGTAGCCGTCCGTCGTCGGGTAGATCCAGTACTGGCCGTCCAGGTAACGGACGTCCGGGTCGGCGTTGAGGCCGGGGAGGACCGGGCTGCGGGTCGCCGCCGCCTCCACCGTCCAGGTCCGGCTCGTCCCGTCCGGGGCCGTCACGGTGTAGGTGCGCGGGGTGCGGAAGTCCCGGTGTGTGCCCGAGGGCGGGCTGACCTTCGCGCCCGCGCCGACCGCGAGGGCGGGGGCCAGGTGCCTCAGGTCCGCGTCCGGCTTCATCGGCAGGACGACCTTCGAGGCCGACTCGGTGACGATCGCGTACCCGTTCTGGCCCTTCGCGGTCGCGTCCACGACCGACGTCCCGGTTGTCGGATAGGCGGCCAGCAGCCGGTCGTACTCCGCCTGCGTCACCGGCATCACCGTGCCGTGCCGGGGGCTCGCGGGCAGCTGGTAGTTCGTCGACATCGTCCACTTGCCCGAGTCGAGGTCGGTCGTCTCGAAGGGGACGTAACCACGGCTGCCGTACTCGTCGATGAACAGGTACCACTTGTTCTCGGTGTTGGACTTGAAGACCGTCGGGCCCTCGCCGCGGTCGATCGAGCCGCTGCCGATGCAGTCGGAGACGAAGTCGTACTTGGTGTTCGTCAGGGAGGTCGACTTCTCGCCGGTGATGAACTTCGAGCAGGGGCTGGAGGAGCTGGGATCGCGCTCGTCCTTGGTGTAGCGGTAGTAGCTGCCCTTGTTCTTGATGACCGTCGAGTCGATCACCGAGTAGCCCGGGTCGTCCCAGACCTTCGGCTCGCTGAAGGTGCGGAAGTCCTTCGTGGTGGCGTACAGCATCTTGTTGTACGTCGATCCGGTGTGGTCCGGGTCGTCGTCGGCGTACAGCTTGGACGCCCAGAAGACGACGTACTCGCCGAGCGAGTCGTCCCAATAGGCCTCCGGCGCCCAGGTGTTGCCCGCGTTGTCGGGGGCCACCTTCACCAGGCGCTGGTCGGTCCAGTGCACCAGGTCGGTGGACTCCCAGATCATGATGGACCTGCTGCCGTGCCGCTGCACGTAGTCCCAGCTGCCGCTGGAGTTCTGGTACATCTTCAGGTCGGTGGCGATGAGGAAGAACTTGTCGCCCTCGGGGGAGCGGATCACGAAGGGGTCGCGCAACCCCTTCTCCCCGATGGTGGAGGTCAGGACGGGACTGCCCGCGTTCAACTCCCGCCAGTGCAACGGGTCGTTGCCGCGGCTCAGGGCGTAGCGGATCTGCTCGCCGTCGGCCGTGCCCTCACCGGTGAAGTAGGCGAAGAGATAACCGGCGTACTTCGGTTCGTTCACGTGCGGTGCTCCCGAAGGTGACGGTGACGGTGACGGTGACGGTGACGCGGGGCTCGGTGGGGCGGCCAGCAGGCCCAGGAGGAGCGCGAGGACGGGGATCAGGAGCGCGCGGGCGGTGCGGCGTCGCATGACACATCCTGTCGGAGTCTGGTGGATTCTGTGGGGGAAGCGCTCTCGGAGTGTTGCCAGTGGGGGACAGCGCGTCAATTGATGAAGGCGGCACGACGGCCAGCGAAAGTTTCGACCTTTTTCGTGAGCCCCCGGCAACGTTTCCCGCCACCGCGGCGACCAGGGAGCAGAGGCGGGCCGGGGCGGCCCTTTGGCCCGCTTCGTCTCCCGTCCCCCCAGGAAAGGAACGCCCCGTGCTTCTGAGCACCGGACGCCACCGCAGGACCCGTACGCTCTCGATCGCCGCGGCGGTGGCCGTCGCCGCGGGGGCGGGTGGCGTCTACCTCGGCCTCGCGAACAACGGCTCGGCGCAGGCCGCCGCCACCACGGTCACCGTCTCCACCACCGCGCAGCTCCAGACGGCCGTCGCCGATGCCGCCGCGGGTACGACCATCCAGGTGCGCGGCGGCACGTACTACCCGACGGCCACGCTGAAGTCGACGGCGAACGGCACCGGTTCCACGCGGATCACGCTCACCGCGTACGGCAGCGAGAAGGTGAAGATCGACGGCTCCAAGCTGGCCGCAGGTTCCTGGCTGGCAGGGATCTACGGCGACTACTGGACGGTCCAGAACATCACCTGGCAGAACTCGCCCGCCCAGGGCTTCGTCGCCACCTCCTCCGTCGGCGGCGTCTTCAAGAACCTCGTCACCGCGAACAACGGCGACTCGGGCTTCACGCTGCGCGGCGACGGAACGACCGACAACCTCGTGCAGAACCTGGACAGTTACGGCAACTACGACGCCGCGAACCACGGGCAGAACGCCGACGGCATCGCCATCAAGTTCGGCTCCGGCACCGGCAACAAGGTCACCGGCGCGCGCCTCTACAACAACGCGGACGACGGCCTCGACCTCTGGCAGTTCTCCTCGCCGATCACCATCGAGCACTCCTGGTCGTACGGCAACGGCAAGAACCGCTGGAACGACTCCGCCTTCGAGGGCAACGGCAACGGCTTCAAGCTCGGCGGCGGCGGGGCCTCGGTCGCCCACGTCGTGAACAACGACGCGGCCTGGGACAACGCGGGCAACGGCTTCACCGAGAACTCCAACACCGGTGCCATCGTCCTCAACCGCAACACCGCCTACGCCAACGCCGACGCGGGCTTCTTCTTCGCGACGGGCAAGGCGCGGCTCGCCAGGAACCTCGCGGTGAGCAACAAGGGCGGTCTGGACAAGCTCGGTTCGTCCACGGTCTCCGCGGCCAACAACTGGGACAGCGGCACCTCGACGCCGTCCTTCAGGTCGACGGACGCGACCACGGCGTACGGCGCCCGCTCGTCGAGCGGCTCGCTGCCGGCGACCACGTTCCTGACGACGGGCTCGACGACCATCGGCTCGACCATGAACTGACGTACCCCCGTACTGACGTACGAGGGAAAGTGAACGCCCCCGCCGGTCGTCACCGGCGGGGGCGTTCCTCTGACTGGCTCCGAGGGGGGCTCAGGCCAGCAGCTCCATACAGTCACTCACGTCCGACTTCCACGCACTGTAAGGGACGTTGAACGTGAGCATGTGGTTGTCTCCGCGCCACGAAGCCGTCGTGAGGGTGGGTGAGCGAGGCGAAGTCCCACTTACTTGTACGTGATGTCGGATGACGAGAACTTGCAGAAGGTTCCGTCCGCGCCGGTGCCGAGCTCGGTGGGCTCCTTGCCGCTGCTGTTCCCCTTGAAGCGCACGCAGGTCTTGAGCTTCTTCTTGGTGTCGCCGGTGACACGGATCTTCGACAGCGTCGCCGTGTCACCGAAGTTGGAGTTGATGCCGACCAGTGCCTTGCCCGGGGCGGTCGCGTCGATGTCGCTGAGCACGATCGTGCGCTTGACTTGCGTCTTGCAGTTGCCGCAGGAGCGCGCCAGCTTGCCGAAGTTCTCCACGTGGAAGCCGGTGACGGTGAGCTTGCCGGCGCCGTTGAACTGGAACACCTTGTCTGAGGCCTTCTGCGCGCCACCGCCGATGACGTCGTACCTCGCGGACGACGCCTTGCCCTTGAAGGTGGCCGCGTCCTCGCCGACGTCCAGCCACCACACGTTCTGCAGCGTGCAGCTGCCCAGGCAGTGGACGCCGTCGGCGGCGGGGGTGCCGATGATGACGTTCTTGAGGACCGCGCCGTCCTTGAGCTCGAAGATCGGGCCCTGGTTCTCCGACTGGTCGGAGGTACCGAGAGAACCGCTGCCGAAGAACTTCGTCAGCTTGCCGTCGTAGGTGCCCGAGACCGAGATCGTCTTCGAGACGGCCTTGCTGCCCTTGGCCGTCGGCCAGACGGAGCTCGCGCCCGCGGTGCTCAGCATCGACGTCGTGACGAGCGCGGCCCCGGTGATGCCGAGTGCGGTGACCCCAGCGATCACGGACCGCCGCCCGGTGAGGCGACGACGGTGCCGGACGCGCTGTTCAACTCGTGCAGTCATGAAGCGGATTTCCTTGCGGGAAGGGGACGTGTTCGTCTCCTGGTCGCCGCAGGTGAGGAAAGGGTTGCCGCCGTCCGCAGGTTTTTTTACGAGGGGATTTTCTACGAGTCGCCGTCGGCGCCGCTCGCGGCGGCGAAGTCACCCGCCACCGACAGCGACTTGTCCGTGGCCTTCGCGTCCGCCGAGTAACGGTCGTCCTTGGCGTCCCGGCCGCCGCGGGTGTGGTTGTACTGGCCCGCGAAGACCCACTGGCCCGCCGCGAGGGTGTGGCCGTCCTTGAGCACCCAGGTGTAGACGAGGAAGCCGTCCTTCTCGGCGACCGTCGTCGTGAAGTCGCTCTCGGGTGCCGAGCGCCAGGAGCCCGCGTCGCTTACCCCGCCGGTCAGCTTGATCTTCAACTCGACGGTGAGCGAGGTGAGTTTGTCGGCGTTCTTCAGGGTCACATTGCTCTGCGCCCAGAAGTCGTTGCTGTGCGGATCGACCGAGCCGTCGGACCACAGCGAGCCGTCCTGGTTGCCCGCGGCGGGCGCCTTGGGCGCGGCGGGCGAGGAGTTCGCGGCCGAGGGGGTGTCCGAGGGGGAGGCGCTCGCCTTCCCTGACGGCTTCGAGGCACCCGAGGTCTGCGAGGGGTGCGGCACGACGGGCGCGCGGCTCGTCGCGTCCGGGGAGACGACCGGGGTCGGCGAGACGGCGACCGTCTGCTGCGGCGGGTTGTTCTCCTGCACCGCCGCGGCCACCCAGTAGCCGCCGACCGCGAGGACGCCCGCGACCGCGGCCGTGGCGCCGACGACCCGTCCCCAGCCGAGCACCGGCGGACGCGCCGCACGCCGGGGACGACGCTCGGAGGCGCCGGACATCCCGCGCTCGACCCGGGCCAGGATGCGCGCGCGGTCGGGCTCATGCGCCTCGGCCGCCTCGTGCAGCCTGGCGCGCAGCTCGTCGTGCACGTCCTGCGCCTTCCTCATCGGTCCCTTCCTCCGGCTCCACCCGTGGGCAGCACACCGGCGTGCACCCGCATCGGGGCCTCGTCGGTGCCGAGGAGCCGCTTCAGTTCGGCCATGCCCTTCGACGTCTGGGACTTAACCGTACCCACGGAAACACCGAGGGCGAGCGCCGTGTCCTTCTCCGAGAGGTCGAAAGCGTGCCGAAGCACGACACATGCGCGCTTACGGAACGGCAGCCGGCGCAGCGCCTCCTGGACATCGATCTTCCCCGCTATGTCGGGGTTCTCGGTCTTGTCCTCGCGCTGTGACCAGAACAGCGTGATCCGTCTGCGCTCGCGCACCGCGCTGCGGATCCGGGTGCGGGCCAGGTTCGCGACGACCCCGCGGGCGTACGCCACCGGGTGGTCGGCCGCGCGCACCCGGTCCCAGCGGTGCCACAGCGCGAGCAGCGCGTCGGCCGCCAGATCGTCGGCGGCGTCCGCCTCGCCGGTCAGCAGATGGGCGAAGCGGGCGAGTTCGGCATGGTGCCGCTCGAAGAAGGCGTGGAACTCCACGGAGGCTGCGTCGTCGACGACAGTGCCCACGGCTACCTCTCCTTGCTGCGGCTTTTGAGCAACCGGTACGGGTGCGTGCGTATACGGCCCCCGCGCGCCATCCGTGAAGGAATGGTGCCCCTGTGGGGCGAGATGCGTGAGCGTACCAGCGATGCGTACAGGGCTTCGAACAGCGTATGGCGGGCCGAACTTGATTCCGTAACACGGTGAAAACCTGAAAGCGGTTCAACGCGGGAACAATCCAGCCAGCATCCGCACACCCAGCACGCAGGTCACAAGGAGTATCAGCCATGTCCGAAACCCAGAAGGCGGCCGACCGGCCAAGTGCCGCGCCACCAGCGGCGAACAGCGTCGACCGGTTCTTCAGGATCTCCGAACGGGGCTCCACCTTCGGCCGGGAGATACGCGGCGGCTTCGCCACGTTCTTCACCATGGCCTACATCCTTGTCCTGAACCCGATCATCCTGGGCAGTGCCAAGGACAAGTTCGGCCACCAGCTCGACAGCGGCCAACTCGTCACGGCCACCGCCCTGGTGGCCGCGGTGATGACCGTCATCATGGGCGTGGGCGGCAATCTGCCCCTAGCGATCGCCGCGGGCCTCGGCCTGAACGCCGTCGTCGCCTTCCAGATCGCCCCGCTGATGAGCTGGCCCGACGCGATGGGCCTGGTGGTCATCGAAGGCGTGATCATCTGCGTACTGGTCCTCACCGGACTGCGCGAAGCCGTCATGAACGCCATCCCGCAACCGCTGAAGCACGCCATCGGTGTGGGCATCGGACTCTTCATCGCCTTCATCGGCTTCGTGGACGCCGGTTTCGTCAGCCGCATCCCGGACGTCGCGAACACCACCGTGCCGGTGCAGTTGGGCGCGACCGGATCGCTGACCGGCTGGCCCGTGCTGGTCTTCTGCCTCGGCGTGCTGCTCACCATCGGACTGATGGCACGCAAGGTCAAGGGCGCCATCCTGATCAGCATCGTGACGATGACCGTGATCGCCGTGATCATCAACTCGGCCGCGGACATCAAGAGTTGGGGCCTGACCACGCCGAAGATCCCCTCCGACGTGGTGGCCACCCCGGACTTCGGTCTCGTCGGTCACTTCAGTCTGTTCGGCGGCTTCGGCGAGACCGGCGCCCTGACCGTCGTCCTGCTGGTCTTCACCCTGATCCTGTCGGACTTCTTCGACGCCATGGGCACGATCGTCGGCATCAGCGCCGAGGCCGGACTGCTCGACGAGGAGGGCAAGGTGCCCGGCATCGGCCGGGTGCTGTTCATCGACGGCGCCGCGGCCGTCGCGGGCGGCGCGGCCTCCGCCTCCTCCAACACCGCCTACATCGAGTCCGCGGCCGGCGTCGGCGAGGGCTCGCGCACCGGCTTCTCGAACCTCATCACCGGCGGCATGTTCGCCCTCGCCCTGTTCCTGACCCCGCTGCTCACCATCGTCCCGCTGCAGGCGGCGGCCCCCGCCCTGGTCGCGGTCGGCTTCCTGATGATGACGCAGGTCAAGCACATCGAATGGGACAGCTACGAGATCGCGATCCCCGCGTTCCTGACCATCGCGGCGATGCCGTTCACCTACTCGATCACCAACGGCATCGGGGCCGGTTTCGTCGCCTACGTCGTGATCAAGGCGGTGCTCGGCAAGATACGCGAGGTCCACTGGCTGCTGTGGGCCGTGTCGGCGCTGTTCCTGGTGTACTTCGCGATCGATCCCGTGCGGCAGCTGCTCGGCGTGAAGTGACCGTACGTGTGAAGTGACCGTACGAAGGAAGGGCCGCCCCCAGGGTTGCGGGGCGGCCCTTCGTCGTGCGCGGTGCGTCAGTTCTTCAGCGCCGCCCGCATCATGGCCTTGGCCACCGGTGCCGCCAGGCCGTTGCCGCTGACCTCGGACCTCGCCGCGTCGGACTGCTCGACGATGACCGCCACGGCGACCTCCTTGCCGTTCGAGTCGGACTTCGCGTACGACGTGAACCAGGCGTACGGAGTCTTGCTGTTCTTCTCGCCGTGCTGGGCCGTACCGGTCTTGCCGCCCACGGTCGCGCCGGAGATCTTCGCGTTCGTGCCCGTGCCCTCGGTGACGACCGTCTGCATCGCGGACTGGAGCTGCTCGGCGGTCGTCGAGCTGACGATCTCCTTGGTCTGGGTGCTGTCGTCGTAGTTCTTCACCACGTTGCCGCTCGCGTCACTGGTCTGCGACACCATGTGCGGCGAGACCAGCTTGCCGCCGTTGGCGATGGCGGCCGACACCATGGCCATCTGCAGCGGGGTCGCCGTGACGTCGTACTGGCCGATGCCGGTCAGCGCCGTGGACGACTTGTCCATGTTCGAGGGGTAGACGCTCGGGTACGCCCGCACCGGCACGTCCTGCGAGCTGTCGTTGAAGCCGAACTTCTCCGCCATCGCCTTGACCTTGTCCTGCCCGAGGTCGACAGCCATCTTCGCGAAGACGTTGTTGCACGAGTACTGGAGCGCCACCCGGATCGAGGCGTCCTTGCAGGGCGCGGAGGCGCTCTCGTTCGACAGGTCGGTCCTTGTGTTCGGCAGTGTGTACGGGTTCGGGCTGTCCGTGCCGGTGTCCACGTTCTTGTACAGCCCGTCCTCCAGCGCCGCCGCCGCGACCACCAGCTTGAACGTCGACCCAGGGGGCAGCGGCTGTCGCAGCGCCCGGTTGGTCATCGGCTTGTCCGCGTCCTTCGTCAGCTTCGTCCAGGCGGCGGAGTCGCCGGCGCTCAGCCGAGAGGGGTCGTACGACGGAGTGGAGACGACCGCGAGGATCTTGCCGTTCGTCGGGTCGATCGCGACGGCCCCGCCCTTCTTGCTGCCGAGCGCCGCGTACGCCGCCTTCTGCACGTCCGGGTCGATGGTCGTGACCACGTCACCAGGGCTGGCACGCTTGTTGGTGATCGTGTCGAGGGGGTTCTTCAGCTGGGTGTCCGTACCGTCGAGCAGATTCTTGTAGACGCCCTCCAGCTGGGTCGCCCCGAACACCTGGGAGCTGTAGCCCGTGACCGCCGCGTACAGACTGCCGTCGGTGTACGTCCGCTTGTACTTGAGGTCGCTGCCCTTCGTCTGCGCGGAGCCGGTGATCGCCCGGCCGGCCACGATGATGTTCCCGAGCGGGTTCGCGTACTGCTCGATCGCGTTCCGTCGGTTGCTCTTGTCGTCCGCGAGTGCCTTGCCGTCGTAGAACTGCACCCAGGTCGCCCTGACCAGCAGGGAGAGCACGAGCAGCAGAGTGAAGACGGCGGCACGCCTGATCGTCTTGTTCATCCCGCTCAGAAGGACGAGCGGACGGGAGTGAATCGTTCCCTTCCGCTCGCATTTCTCATGCGCTGTTCATGAAATCCGGCTCAGCCCGTCAGGGTGAGTACGACCTCGTCCGTGTCCTCGCCGCGCGCGTGCGCGTACCCCCGGGCGTTCGCGGTGACCCGGAACCCGCACTTCTCCAGAACCCGCCGCGACCCCGCGTTGTCGGCCGCCGCCCGCGCGTGCAGCGGGCGTTCGGGCACCTCGGCCAGCAGGTTCCACAGCGCGGCCGTCGCGATGCCCCGGCCCCAGTACGCACGGTCGATCCAGTAGGTGACCTCGCGCTCGCCGGGCTCCCCGTACACCGCGGCGCTGCCCACGACGTCGCCGTCCGCGAGGATCGTGCGCGGCACCACGTCGGACGAGGCGCGGACTCGCTTCCAGTGGGCGTCGAAGGCGTCCCGGTCGGCCGGGTCCTCGGCGGTGAAGGCGGCCATCTGCAGGGACTCGGGGTCGTTCATCAGCCGGAAGAAGACCGGCAGATCACTGTCGTGTACCGGGCGGAGCGAGATCTCCATCGTCAGAGCCTCCGGGTGGCGAGGGTCAGCCGGTCGCGGGCGTCGAACAGGGCGTCCTTGACCATCTGTTCGTGCGCGGGGGTGAGCCGGGCCACCGGGACCGAGCAGCTGATCGCGTCCCGGGCGGGGGTGCGGTAGGGGATCGCGACGCCGAAGCAGCGCAGCCCCAGCGTGTTCTCCTCACGGTCCACGGCGAAGCCCTGCTCCCGGACCTGGTGCAGCTCCTCGATGAGCTTCTCCCGGTCGGTGATGGTGTGCTCGGTCAGGGCGGGGAGCGTCTCGGGCAGCATCTTTCGGACCTGCTCGTCGGTGTGGGTGGCGAGCAGCGCCTTGCCGAGCGAGGTCGAGTGCGCGGGGAGCCGGCGGCCCACCCGGGTGAAGGGGCGCAGGTAGTGCTGCGACTGGCGGGTGGCCAGGTACACGACGTTCGTGCCGTCCAGGCGTGCCAGGTGGATGGTCTCCGTGGTGTCGTCGGAGAGCCGGTCCAGGGTGGGGCGGGCCGCGGCGACCACCTCGTCGCCGTCGATGTACGAGGTGCCGACCAGCAGCGCCCGTACGCCGATGCCGTACCGCGTGCCCGTCGCGTCCGTCTCGACCCAGCCGAGCTCCACTAGGGTGCGCAGCAGCATGTAGAGGCTGGATTTCGGATAACCGACGGCCTCCTGGACCGCGGCCAGGGAGTGCATACCGGGCCGGCCCGCGAAGTACTCGAGCAATTCCACGGTCCGTACCGCGGACTTGACCTGCGCTCCGCCGCCTGTCTCGCCTGCCGACATCGCCCTTGACCCCCTCGTTCGACGGGAAATAGTCTCCGCATCATATTCACCATCAGAGACAGCGTTCAGTATATCGAACACCGCTGGTGGGTGAGACAAGAACTGCGGCATTACATCTGGAGGGACCCGCGGTGGCAGCAGCACCAGTCTGGAGTGTCGACCCCCGTACCGGGAAGCAGCGTGAGCAGGTTGCGGTGGAGGCCACGGCCCAGGAGGTCGACGAGGCCGTCCGCGCCGCGCACGCCGCCCGGGGAGCCCTCGCCGACCGCACCGTGCGCGCGGCCTTCCTGAGGACCGCCGCGGACCTGCTCGAAGCGGCCAAGGAACAGCTCGTCGAGGCCGCCGACGCGGAGACCGCGCTCGGCCCGGTCCGGCTCACCGGCGAACTCGCCCGCACCTGCTACCAGCTGCGGGCCTTCGGCGGCATCGTGGACGAGGGCGCGTTCCTCGACGTCGTCATCAACCACCCCGACGACACGGCGACCCCGCCGATCCCGGACCTGCGCCGCTACAAGGTGCCGCTGGGTGTCGTCGCCGTCTACTCCGCCTCGAACTTCCCCTTCGCCTTCTCCGTCGCGGGCGGCGACACCGCGAGCGCGCTGGCGGCCGGCTGCCCGGTCGTGGTCAAGGCCCACCCCGACCACCCGGCGCTGTCCGAGCTGGTCGCGGCCGTGCTGCGCCGGGCCGCCGCCCAGCACGACATCCCGCGCGGTGTCGTCGGCCTCGTGCACGGCTTCGACGCGGGCGTCGAACTCGTCAAGCACCCGCTGGTCGCGGCGGCCGGGTTCACCGGTTCCGTCCGTGGCGGCCGTGCCCTCTTCGACGCGGCGGCCGCGCGCCCCGTGCCGATCCCCTTCCACGGCGAGCTGGGCTCCCTCAACCCCGTCGTGATCACCGAGGCCGCGGCGGCCGAACGCGCCGAGGCGATCGGCGCCGGGCTCGCGGGCTCGATGACGCTGGGCGTCGGCCAGTTCTGCGTGAAGCCGGGCCTGGTCCTGGCGCCCGCGGGCGCGGCGGGCGACCGCCTGGTGAAGTCCCTGACCGACGCCGTCAGCGACACCGACGCGGGCGTCCTCCTGGACCACCGCATGCGCGACAACTTCATCGCGGGTGTCGCCGAGCGCGCCGAGCTTCCCGGCGTCGAGACCCCGGTGACCCCGGGCTCGGGCGGCGAGCACACGGTGAGCCCCGGCTTCCTGACCGTGCCCGCCCAGAAGCTCGCCACCGAGGGCGAGTACGACCTGCTCCTGGAGGAGTGCTTCGGCCCGCTCACGGTCGTCGCCCGTTACGAGGACGAGTCCGAGGCCAGCGCGGTCCTCTCCCGCCTTCCCGGCAACCTCACCGCGACGGTGCAGCTGTCGGCGGAGGAGGCGGCCGGCGAAGGCCGCGGCGCGGAGATCCTCGCCGAGCTGACCCCGCTCGCCGGGCGCGTGCTGGTCAACGGCTGGCCCACCGGTGTCGCCGTGGCCCCCGCCCAGCACCACGGCGGTCCCTACCCGGCGACGACCTCGACCTCGACGTCGGTCGGCGGTACGGCGATCGAGCGCTGGCTGCGGCCGGTGGCGTACCAGAACGCGCCGGAGGCGCTGCTGCCGGCGGAGCTGCGGGACGACAACCCGCTGGGGTTGCCGCGACGCTACGACGGTCGTCTGGAGCGGTAGCGCCGTCGGGGTTGTGGTTGTTCGGCGGCTGCGGGGCCGTTGTGGCTGGTCGCGCAGTTCCCCGCGCAACGGAGCAGACCCCGTCGCCCTGGGAGCTACCGCTATGGCTTACGTCAAGCTCCGCGCCCTGGCCGTCGCAGACGACTACCGCCGCCAGG
>NZ_JBEYFS010000092.1:0-41610 GCF_040634475.1 Streptomyces sp. NPDC007095 | reverse complement strand
GCGCCGCAGGAGACCGGGGCGGCGGAGCCCCGGCTGGGGCAGCGCGGCTGACCCCGGCACCAGGGCGCGTCTGCGGCATGGTCCGCCGGACAGGCCCTGGGAGCGCCCTTTCCTGGGGACGGAACGGGCGCCCGTGCGAGGCCCGGGACCACACAGGTCCCGGGCCTCGCCGTCATGCTCGATCATTGACTTTGGGAGTCCACATGGAGCGAGAGGAGGCGGAGTCGATGCCGTCCCGCGCGCTCGACCCACTCGACCTGAAACTGCTCCAGTGCCTCCAGATCGACGGACGGGCGCCGCTCATCCGGATCGCGGAGGTGCTCGGGGTCTCCGACCAGACCGTCGCCCGGCGCATGCGGCGGTTGCGCACCACGGCGCGCCTGCGGGTGCTCGGCGTGATCGACGAGAGCCGGCGCGGCCGCACCAACTGGATCGTCCGGCTGCGCTGCACCCCGGACGTGGCCGAACAGTTGGCGGGCGCACTCGCCCGGCGCCCCGACACCTCGTACGTCTCGCTGATCTCCGGCGGCACCGAGGTGATGTGCGCGATGAAGCCGCGCAGCCGGCAGGCCCGGGACGAACTGCTCTTCGACCGGTTGCAGCGCACCCCCCGTGTGGTCTCGGTCAGCGCCCACTGCGTGCTGCACTCGTTCTACGGCGGACGGCTGGACTGGCTCAACAAGGCCAACGGACTCGCCCCCGACCAGCAGGCGGCCCTGCGCCCACCGCCGGTCGAACCGGTCACCGATGCCCTCACGCTGGAGGCGGCCGACGAGGCGCTGCTGGCCGTACTCGTCCGGGACGGGCGCGCCACGCTCACCGAACTCCAGGCGGCCACCGGCCAGTCGGAGTCCGTGGTCAAGCGGCGTCTGGAGCGCATGCGGGCCACCGGGGTGCTCTACTTCGACGTCCAGTTCGACCAGGAACCCCTCGGCCACGACGTGGAGGCCATGCTGTGGCTCACCGTGGCGCCGGCCGCACTCGCCGATGTCGGGCGGGCGCTCGCCGCGCATCCCGAGGTGCGCTTCGCCGCGGCGACCACGGGCCAGGCCAACATCGTCGCCTCGACCATCTACCGCAACAGCGCGGAGCTGTACACGTATCTGAGCGAGAAGATCGGCGCCCTCGACGGCGTCCAGGCCGTCGAAACCGCCCTGACCCTGCGCCTGGTCAAGCAACTCGCCTACGATCCGGGCCGCTGACCCCGCCCAGAACGGGCACGGGGCACCCGGAGCGTCAGCCGCGAGCCGTGGCGCCGAGTGCCTCGGCCCGCTGGTCGAGTCTCCTCAGGACCGTCTCGCCCCACTGGAGGTTCGCCTGCTCCAGGGCCATGCCGCCGAGCAGGGTGAGGTAGGGGCCCACGCGTTCGACGGTGGCGAGGTACTCCTCCTCGCTGCGGCCGGCCAGCATGCGTTCCTGCGCGCGCCGGTAGCGGGCCAGCTTGGCGCCGGCCCGCTCCACACGCTCGACGACCCCGGCCCGTACGGCTTCGGCGTCTCCGATGTCGACGCAACTCACCTTGACCATCAGCTCGTCCCGGATCGCCGTCGGCTTGCTGGGGACTTCGGCCGTGTAGGCGCGCATCGCGTCGAGTCCGGCCTCGGTGAGCGAGAAGAGCCGCTTGTTGGGCCGACGTTCCTGCTGCACGACGCGGGCGGAGATGAGCCCTTCGCCCTCCATGCGCTCCAGCTCGCGGTAGATCTGCTGGGGGGTGGCCATCCAGAAGTTGGCGACCGAGGCCTCGAACCCCTTCGCGAGGTCGTATCCGGACGCCTCGCCCTCCAGAAGCGCGGCCATCACCGCGTTGCGCAGAGCCATTTCCCCAAATTAACACCGCGTATCGACACTCCATTGATTAGTCATCGGAGTGAGGGGCGTCCGGTCAATGGCCGGGAGAGCCGCTCGGCGCGATCGACGGCTGGGCGACGGGCGTGGTCGGTGTCGACGACGGTGCCGGGGTGGGGACGGCCGGTTGGCTCGTGACGCGGCCGGTCGTCCGGGCCGTCTGGGTGGGGCCGGCCGTCCGGCTCCCGGGGGTGGGACTGGCCGTCCGGCTCCCCGGGGTGCGACTGGGGCTGACGGGCACGGGGGACGCCGACGGGCTGGGGGGCGCGGACGAAGGACGGCCCTCGGAGGGCGGCGGGGCGAGCGGGACCGTCGGGGACGCGGGTGCCTGGGACGTCGACAGGCGGACCGGCAGCGCGACGAGGGCGGCGACGGCGCACACCGACCCGACCCCGACCGCGGCACGCCGCAGCCGGCGACGGGCCGCGCCGCGGCGGATCGCCTCGTAGCGGCCGGGAGGTGGGCCGAGGTAGTCGGAGGCGGGCCGCAGGATGACGGCGAGCGGGTCGTCGGGTTCGAAGTCCGGACCCTCGTCAGAGTGTGTGATCAAGGCTTCTCCTCAGGTGGGCGCGGAGCAGTTCGCGGGCCGCGTGGAGGTCGGCCTTGATGGTTCCTTCCTTGCGTCCGGTCAGCACGGACACCTCCCGGATCGGCATGTCAGCGTAGTAGTGCAGGAGGATCGGGACGCGCAGTCGTTCCGGCAGCGACTGCACGAGCAGGCGTACGGACGGGTCGGGCTGTTCGGTGTGCGGGCGGACGGCGGCCTCGGCAGTGGCACGGTGTACGGCCCTGCGTTCGCGCTCCAGCTTGCGCCAGTGGTCCCGGACGAGGTTGGCCGCGGTGACATAGAGGAAGCCCCGGGGCTCCGCCACGGAGGTCCAGCGGGCCCAGAGCCGGGTGAACGCCTCCGAGGCGATCTCGTGGGCCGTCTCGTCGTCGTCGACGAGACGGCGGCACCAGCCGGCGAGGCGCGGATAGAGGGCGGCGAACAGCTCGGACGCGGCCTTCTCGCGGGACCGTTTCAAAGCTCTCCATGGTCGTGACGTCGTGCGGGCACGGGTGTCGTGCGGGCACTCGTGGGGGAAGAGCCCGGGCCGACGGCGTACGTTCCGTCGGCCCGGGATCCGTCCCGGCGGGTCAGGGCGCCGCTGAACTCAGCGCGGCGAAGACGATCACGTTGTCGAGGTAGCCCATACCGGTACGGGCTCCTCCGCACGTGATGAGCCGTAGCTCGGGACGGTCCACGTCCCCGTACACCTCGTCCGACGGGAAGTCGGCCTTGGCGACCGTCCGTACGGTGGTGACGGTGAACGCCGCCGTCGTGCCGTTCTCCAGACGCGCCGCGATCCGGTCGCCCTTCCGCAACTGTGCGAGACGGCGGAAGACCCCGTCCCCGTAGGCGCCGACCGTGACATGGCCGAGGATCACCGACGGACCGGTCTGCCCCGGCGTCGGCGAGTTCCGGTACCAGCCCGCCCGGTCGTGCGCCGTGATCGGGGGCACCTGGACGCTGCCGTCCGCGGCCAGCCCCAGCTGCATGACCGGGGTGTCGACCCCGATGGCGGGGATCCGCAACCCGACCGGGACCGAACGCCCGAGGTCGTGCGGGGCCTTGGCGGAGGTCCGCGAGGGCACCGGCGTGCTCCCGGGCTGTTCGGGTGCGGTCGAGTCGGTTCCGTGGCCGCCGCAGCTCACGAGCAGCGAGGCCGCCGCCGCGGTGACGAAGGCGCGCCTGGAGAGCGAGGTCATTCCCCGGTCGCCCGCCGGCGACGTACGACGAAGACCGCCGCGCCACCCATGACGAACGCCGCGGCGGCACCCCCGCCGATCAGCCCGCCCTGGCCTCCGGACTTCGACGCCGTCGGCGCCACACCGGTGTCGGGCGCGCCCTTCGGCACGACGGCGACCTGGCCCGGGGACGGCGCCCGGGTCGGCGTGCCGACGCTCGGAACCGGGGACGGGGTGCTGGAGGCAGGGCGGGTGGTCGGCACCGCGCTCGGGGCGGCGCTGCCGCTCGGCGCCTGGGAGGGGGCGGCGGTGGCGGTCGGACGGACCGTCGGGACCGGGCTCGCCCCACTGGCGAACGCGGGCACGGTGCTCGCCAGCACGGCGGTGCACGCGAGTGCCATGGTGCTGAGGACAGTTCGGCGCATGAATCGCTCTCTTTCGTCGGTCCGCCCGCCCGGTGACCCGGCGGGCTGAGTTACGGATCGTGCGAAGAGACGAGGCAGCGGGAGAGCGGGTTGTAAAGAGCAGGCAAAGCCGTCGGAGCCCGTTCCGGCGGGCACCGACGGCGTTGACAGGCGCCTTCGCCGACGAGCGCGGACGTCACCCACGCCGCACCGGTGTGACCAGGGCCTCGACCATGTCGATGTCGAAGCGAACACTGCGCAGTTGCCGGCCCCCGCGACCTGGCCTGCGAGGGAGGCGTCGACGCGGGTGACGCCCTCCTCCACCGCGAGTTCGGTGGCCTGGGCCATCTGGCTCATCATCAGGAATCCGGAAGGTCATCCGGTGGGCGGCGTCTTCGCCGCCCCGGCCCGGCCCGTGAACCTCGCCCGGTACGAGTTCCTCAACGCCGGCGCGGCCGACTTCCTGCCCCAGCTGGAGGCCCAGGCGGCCGGAGCGGTGGCGCTGCTGCGCACCGAGGCGGGACGCGACCCGTACGACCGGGACCTCACCGACCTCGTCGGTGAACTCTCCACCCGCAGCGAGAAGTTCCGCACCCTGTGGGCCGCCCACGACGTGCGCCTGCACCGGATCGGCGTCAAGCACTTCCACCACCCCGCGGTCGGCGAACTCTCCCTCCCCTTCGAGGCCATGCCCATCCCGCCCGGCCCCGGCCTCACCCTCACCGCGCTCAGCGCCGAGCCCGGCGCCCCGTCCCACCACAGCCTCAGACTCCTCGCCGGCTGGACCGCCACCCTCGACCAGGACGACCAGCCGGACACCGCAATCACCAGTGGTGAGCAGAGCGCATGGCGGAGCTGCGTGACGCCACCTCGGACGAGGTGAGCGGCCTGCCGACGCGCATGGCGTTCCACCAGGCCTGGCTCCGTACCGGAGCGTCGTCCGTCGCAGGGCCGTCACAGGCCCGCGATCGTGTTCCAGCGCTTGGCGAACTCCGTGCGTGCCGTGGACGTGATGTCGCGCGCGATCGCCAGCCGCTTCCGCATGGTGGCGTTCGGGAAGATCAGCGGGTTCTCGGCGAGGGCGGCGGTGTCCTCGTCCTTGGAGGAGGCGAGGACGTGCTGGGCGGCCGGGACCGGGCAGACGTAGTTGGCCGTCGCCATGATCTCGGCCGGCACGGTCAGCGCGTCGGCGTCGGCATCGACGGCCACGGCATCGGCGGCCACGCCCCACAGGCCCGGCGCACTCACGACACGCACCGGGCCGCCGAAGGGAGCGGCGCTCGCCGTCGCGTACCGGCCGACCGCCCATGCCCCGGGCGACGTGAACGCCGCCGACGGCCGGTTCGCCGCGTGCATGCGCGGGGAACGACAGAAGTACTTCCCCGGCTTCCACGCGTCCGAGGACGGAAGCGGCCACGCACGGCTGGACGTGAAGGTGACCGGCAAGGACCTCGGCCCCGCCTCGGATGCCTACGAGCGCGCCCTGAACACCTGCGCGCCGATCCTGAAGAAGGTCGGCATCACCTTCCCGGACCCCTCCGGCCTGCCGCCGCTGCCCGGACCGGGCAAGGGAGTGGGCACGAGCCCGGGCCCGGGCACGTCGCTGCACATCGAGCCCGGAACCCCCGGTGACCCGGGCCTCCCGTCACTCACGACCAGCGGCAGCCGGCACGCCTGACCATCGCGAGGGGGGAACACCGCGGCCCCGGACGGGATCAACTTCCGTCCGGGGCCGCGCGGTTAACACCGTACGAACTACGCGTCCAGCGACGTCATCACGTGCTTGATCCGCGTGTAGTCGTCGAAGCCGTACGCGGAGAGGTCCTTGCCGTAGCCGGACTTCTTGAAGCCGCCGTGCGGCATCTCGGCGACCAGCGGGATGTGGGTGTTGATCCACACGCAGCCGAAGTCGAGGGACTTCGACAGCCGCATCGCGCGGCCGTGGTCCTTCGTCCAGACCGAGGAGGCGAGGGCGTAGTCGACGCCGTTGGCCCACTCGATGGCCTGGGCCTCGTCCGTGAATGACTGGACGGTGATGACCGGCCCGAAGACCTCGTTCTGGATGATCTCGTCGTCCTGCTTGAGGCCGGAGACGACGGTCGCGGCGTAGAAGTAGCCCTTGTCGCCGACCTGCTGGCCGCCCGCCTCGACCTTGGCGTGCGCGGGCAGCCGCTCGATGAACCCGGCGACCTGCTTGAGCTGGTTCGGGTTGTTGAGCGGACCGTAGAGCACGTCCTCGTCGTCCGGCTGGCCGGTCTTCGTCTCGGCGGCGGCCTTGGCGAGCGCGGCGACGAACTCGTCGTGGATGGACTCCTGGACGAGGACGCGGGTGGCGGCCGTACAGTCCTGGCCCGCGTTGAAGAAGCCCGCGACCGAGATGTCCTCGACGGCCTTGGCGATGTCGGTGTCCTCGAAGACCACGACCGGGGCCTTGCCGCCCAGCTCCAGGTGGACCCGCTTGAGGTCCTTGGACGCCGACTCGGCGACGGACATGCCCGCACGTACGGAACCGGTGATGGAGGCCATCGCCGGGGTCGGGTGCTCGACCATCGCGCGGCCGGTCTCGCGGTCGCCGCAGATGACGTTGAAGACGCCCTTGGGCAGGATGCCGCCGATGATGTCGGCGATCAGGACGGTGGAGGCGGGGGTGGTGTCCGAGGGCTTCAGGACGACCGTGTTGCCCGCCGCGAGCGCCGGGGCGAACTTCCACACCGCCATCATCATCGGGTAGTTCCACGGCGCGACCTGCGCGCAGACGCCGATCGGCTCGCGGCGGACGATGGAGGTCATCCCCTCCATGTACTCGCCGGCCGAGCGGCCCTCGAGCATCCGCGCCGCGCCCGCGAAGAAGCGGATCTGGTCGACCATGGGCGGGATTTCCTCGGACCGGGTCAGCCCGATCGGCTTGCCGGTGTTCTCGACCTCGGCGGCGATCAGTTCCTCGGCCCGCTCCTCGAACGCGTCCGCGATCTTCAGGAGGGCCTTCTGACGCTCGGCGGGGGTCTGGTCGCGCCAGGCCGGGAAGGCCGCGGCGGCGGCCGCCATGGCGGCGTCCACGTCGGCCTGACCGGACAGCGGCGCGCTCGCGTACGCCTCGCCGGTCGCGGGATTGACGACCTCGGTGGTCCGCCCGTCGGCGGCGTCCCGGAACTCACCGTCGATGTAATTGCGCAGACGACGCAGCTCGGTGCTCACTGCCGGCCCTCCAAGTTCAGGTGTCCAATCGCTGAGACACCCACCCTAATCCGTGGGCCCACGTTTTCAACACCCCCGGTCACCCCTTGACTGCGAAATCCGCAAGCTACGACCGCGTAAACAACGAATTTCATCGCTGCAGCCTTGCGGAACCGTCGAGACGTCGTGCACAGTGAGCTCGTGGCCAGTCGAAGCGCAGACCCCAGGGACTCCACCCGCGAGTCCAGGAACGGCAGTCCCCAGCTGGACTCCGTATCCCTCGCCATCATCGAGCAGCTCCAGCAGGACGGACGCCGTCCGTACGCCGCGATCGGCAAGGCGGTCGGCCTGTCCGAGGCGGCCGTGCGCCAGCGCGTCCAGAAGCTGCTCGACCAGGGCGTGATGCAGATCGTCGCCGTCACGGACCCGCTCACCGTGGGCTTCCGCAGGCAGGCGATGGTCGGCGTCAATGTCGAGGGCGACCTCGATCCGGTGGCCGACGCGCTGACCGCCATGTCGGAAGTCGAGTACGTGGTGATGACCGCGGGCTCGTTCGACATCCTCGCGGAGATCGTCTGCGAGGACGACGACCACCTGCTGGACGTCATCAACAAACGCATCCGGGCCCTGCCCGGGGTGCGCTCCACCGAGAGCTTCGTCTATCTGAAGCTCAAGAAGCAGACCTACATGTGGGGAACCCGATAGCCGTGAGCACACAGGACCTGAGCAAGACCGCGTACGACCACTTGTGGATGCACTTCACCCGCATGTCCTCGTACGAGAACGCGCCCGTTCCCACCATCGTCCGTGGTGAGGGCACCTACATCTACGACGACAAGGGCAAGCGCTACCTCGACGGTCTCGCGGGCCTGTTCGTGGTCCAGGCGGGCCACGGCCGCACCGAACTCGCGGAGACGGCGTTCAAGCAGGCGCAGGAGCTGGCCTTCTTCCCGGTGTGGTCCTACGCCCACCCCAAGGCCGTCGAGCTCGCCGAGCGCCTCGCGCACTACGCTCCGGGCGACCTGAACAAGGTCTTCTTCACCACCGGCGGCGGCGAGGCCGTCGAGACCGCGTGGAAGCTCGCCAAGCAGTACCACAAGCTCACCGGCAACTACACGAAGTACAAGGTCATCTCGCGTGCGGTCGCCTACCACGGCACCCCGCAGGGCGCCCTGTCCATCACGGGCCTGCCGGCTCTGAAGGCCCCCTTCGAGCCGCTCGTCCCGGGCGCGCACAAGGTGCCGAACACGAACATCTACCGCGCCCCGATCCACGGCGACGACCCGGAGGCCTTCGGCCGCTGGGCCGCCGACCAGATCGAGCAGGAGATCCTCTTCGAGGGCCCGGAGACCGTCGCGGCGGTCTTCCTGGAGCCGGTGCAGAACGCCGGCGGCTGCTTCCCGCCGCCGCCCGGCTACTTCCAGCGCGTGCGCGAGATCTGCGACAAGTACGACGTGCTGCTCGTCTCCGACGAGGTCATCTGCGCCTTCGGCCGCCTCGGCACGATGTTCGCCTGTGACAAGTTCGGCTACGTCCCGGACATCATCACCTGCGCCAAGGGCATGACCTCGGGCTACTCCCCCATCGGTGCCGCCATCGTCTCGGACCGCATCGCCGAGCCGTTCTACAAGGGCGACAACACCTTCCTGCACGGCTACACCTTCGGCGGCCACCCGGTCTCCGCGGCCGTGGCGCTCACCAACCTCGACATCTTCGAGCGTGAGGGCCTCAACCAGCACGTGCTCGACAACGAGGCCAACTTCCTGCAGACCCTGCAGAAGCTGCACGACCTGCCGATCGTCGGTGACGTCCGCGGCAACGGCTTCTTCTACGGCATCGAGCTGGTGAAGGACAAGGCCACCAAGGAGACCTTCACGGACGAGGAGTCGGAGCGCGTGCTCTACGGCTTCGTCTCCAAGAAGCTCTTCGAGTACGGCCTCTACTGCCGCGCCGACGACCGCGGTGACCCGGTCATCCAGCTGTCGCCGCCGCTGATCTCCGACCAGTCGACCTTCGACGAGATCGAGGGGATCGTCCGTCAGGTGCTGACGGAGGCGTGGACGAAGCTCTGATCTTCCTTCGGGATGATCAACAACGGCCCCGGTGGCGCCCGTTCGAGTGAGAATGGGCGCCCCGGGGCCGCGTGCTGTCCGGCCTGGCGGCCCCGACTCCCTAGCGTGCCCAGTGACCGATCGGCCCTGCCTTCGTTCCCTCGTCCGGGGGATTGGCAGCGCAAATCTGATCTGAACCGAGGTGTACGCGATGGTGGCCCCGCCGGACAACGACGTTCTCTGGGCACGTGCCCTGCACGTCAAGCACAACGGCTCGCCCGCGCTCAGCGGTGTCTCGCTCGGCATCCGCGACGGCGAGATCCTCGCCGTCGGCGGCCCGCGCGGCAGCGGCAAGACGACCCTGCTCCGGTGTCTGTCGGGGCAGCTGCTGCCTCAGCAGGGCGAGGTCTGGTTCAACAGCACGCCGGTGCACACCATGGACCCCGTCACCCGCGAACGGCTGCGCCGCGACCGCTTCGGCTGGATCGACCCCACGCCCGTCCTCGTACCGGAACTGAACGCCTGGGAGAACGCGGCGCTGCCCCTGATGCTGCGCGGCTGCGGCCGTCGGGCCGCCAAGACCGCCGCCCTCGAGTGGCTGGAACGCCTCGACATCCGCGACTGCGCCCGCAAACGCCCGCACGCCCTGCTCCAGACCGAGCGGCAGCGCGTCGCCATCGCCCGGGCGCTCGCCCTCTCCCCCAAGGTGCTCTTCGCCGACGAACCGTCCGCCCCGCTGCACAGCGCCGACGGCGCCCACGTCCTGCGCACCCTCACCTCGGCGGCCCGCTCCCACGGCATCACGGTCGTCCTCGCCACGCACTACGCGGACACCGCGGCCCTCGCCGACCGCACCGTGTCGCTGCTCGACGGACGGCGCGTGAACACCGTCCACCTGCCCCCGGTCGTCGAGACGGAAGGCCGGGCCGCGTGCTCGCTCTCCGTCTAGCCCGCGGGGCCCACTCCCTCGTCCAGCTGCGCAGACTCCTGGTCGCCGCCGCCTCGGCGGGCACCGGCTTCCTGCTGCTGTGCACGCTGGGATACGCGCTGGCGCACCCGGACCCCTCGGCCGGCGCGCTGCTGCGGCTCCTGTGGTGCCTCGCGCCCGCCGCCGCCACCGTGCACTTCGCGGTCGCGGTCGCCCGTACGGACCCGGGGACCCGGCCACGCCCCGGGCTCTCGGCGATCGGACTCGGCCCCGGCCGGCTGATGGCCATCTCGGCGGTCACCACCGCCCTGTCGACCACGCTCGGCTCGATGCTCGCGCTGCTCGTCTTCCTGCACCTGCGCGGCGACCTGCCCGGCATGTCCTTCCACGGCGGCGAGGCGGCCTTCCTCGCCTCCGACTACCCGCTGCCGCTGCCCGCGGCCGTGACCCTGCTGCTGCTGGTCCCGCTGGCCGCCTCCCTGGCGAGCGCGGTGGCGCTGAGACCGCGGAGTCCCCGGCCGACCCGTCCCCGACGGCCGGGCGCCGACGGCGACTCCCCCCTTGAGCCGTCCCGCGCACGCGCCAAGTCCGGCCCGTACGCCGACCAGCCAGGGCGCCCGCTGGATCCGCACCAGCCCGCCCCTCCGCTGCCCACCCCCGGGGGACTGCCCTGGGGCACCGCCGTCCTCGCGGCGGGCCTTGCCGTTGAGGCGTACGCGAGCCGTTCGGGACCCGGCCTGGCGCTGCCCGGCCGTTTCACGGGCGGCCCCGCCCGGGTGTTCGGCGGCTGGTCCCTGACCGCCCTCGGGCTGATGCTGGCCGCCCCCGCGATCACGCACCTGTGCGGGCGGCTGCTCCAGGCCGTACGCCCCGGCGTGCTGCGGCTGCTCGCCGGGCGCGTCCTGCAGGAGGAGGCCCGGCGCATCGGGCGCCCGCTCGGCGTGGTGTGCGCGGTCGCGTCCGGCGCGTACGCCATGGCGACGGTGTACTCGGGGGCGCGGCCCTCCTTCGGTCCGCTCAGCACGCTCGGAGCGCTGCTCGTGGCCGGGTGCACCGTCGCGACCCTGCTGACGTCGGCGGTCGAAGCCAAGCACGCGCGCGCCGACACCACGGCGGCGCTGCTGCGCATGGGGGCACCGACCACGGTGCTGCGGGGCGCCGCGCTGCTCCGCGCGGGCGCGCTGCTCGCCGCGTTCGGCCCGCTGACCTGGGTGGTCGCGGAACTGGCGGCGGTGCCGCTGGTGCGCTGAGCACGCGTACGCGCTTCCTTCCCGCCTCCTTCCCGCCTCCTTCCCGTTTCTTTCCCGGCGAGCGATGAGTTCCGCGCGGAGGAGCGGTCTACCTCTGCGAACGGCACCGCATCACTTCACGCTCTCCGGGAGAGACCCCTCATGTACCAGCAGATGATCTTCGTGAACCTCGCCGTGAACGACGTCGACACGTCGAAGAAGTTCTTCACCGAGCTCGGCTACACGATCAACCCGCAGTTCACGACGGACGACTGCGCCTGTGTCGTCATCAGCGACACGATCATCGCGATGCTGCTGAGCAAGCAGCGCTACGCGGACTTCACGAAGAAGGAGATCGCGGACCCGACGAAGACCAGCGAGGTGCTGCTGTGTCTGAGCGCCGAGAGTCGCGAGAAGGTCGACGAGCTCTGCGACAAGGCCCTCGCGGCGGGCGGTTCGGGGACCCGGGAGGCCCAGGACCAGGGCTTCATGTACGGCCGCACCTTCGACGACCTGGACGGCCACACCTGGGAAGTCATGTGGATGGACCCGGCCGCGGTCCAGAGCTGAGCACCCCGGAGGGGGACACCCACGCGTGTGTCCCCCTCAAAGGTGGGAGCCTCCCTCCAGCCGGAGGTGGAAGCCCCGCTCCAGGAGGGAAGACCGCCGCCCGCCGCCGAAGAACCCACCCCCTAGCATGGCCGCGTGCAGCCAACTCCCCTTCACACCGCCCATGACCGCGAGATCGAGTCCCTCGTCGAGTTCGACAAGGTCGTCTCGGAGCACGGCTCGCTCGCCCGGTTCCGCGTCCAGGCCGTGGATCTGACGGACCGTACGGACGCCCTGCTCGCCGTGGACACCGCGGGCGCCGTCTTCCTCGGCTGCCCGATGGACCCCGAGGCGGCTGCACGAGTACGGGCCACCGGCGCACTCGTCTTCCCGCCCATACCCGGACTGCCCTTCGACCCCTACCGAGGGTCGCTCTACTCCCCGGACGAGCTCTTCGCGTCGCTCGACAAGGGTTACGAGGCGACCCCGGACGCCCGCGCGTACGCCTGGTTCCAGCAGACCAAGGCCGACGGCGACGTCTTCGCGTCGATGCTGCGCGCGATCCACGACGACTCGGTGTCGGACGCGCTCGACGAACTCCTCGTCGGCACCCGAGTCGTGGGCGTGATGGGCGGTCACGCGATGGCACGCGGCACGGAGGCCTACGAGGGCGCCGCACACCTGGGACGCGAACTGGCGCGTGCCGGGCTCACGGTCGCCACCGGCGGCGGCCCCGGCGCGATGGAGGCCGCGAACCTCGGCGCGTACGCCGCCCCGTTCGACGACGAGATGCTCACCGAGGCGCTCCGGCTCCTCGCCGAGGCGCCGTCGTTCACCCCCTCCATCAGCGACTGGGCGCGGGCCGCCTTCGCCGTGCGCGAGCGCTGGCCGGGCGGCGGCCCCTCCATCGGCATCCCGACCTGGTTCTACGGCCACGAGCCGCCGAACGCCTTCGCCGCCCATATCGCCAAGTACTTCGCCAACGCGACCCGGGAGGACGGGCTGTTGGCCCGTTCGAAAGCGGGCGTCGTCTTCCTGCCGGGCGCCGCCGGGACCGTACAGGAGATCTTCGACAACGCGACCCCGAACTACTACGAGTCGCGCGGTGAGCCCACCCCCATGGTTCTTGTGAACCGTGCGCATTGGACCGAAAGACACCCCACTTGGCCCCTTCTCCAGTCCCTTGCCCGCGAACGGTCCATGGAGTCCCGGATCGCACTGGTGGACCGGATCGAGGAGGCACCGGACGCGCTCAAACGCCTCGGCGGTTAATGACAAGGCAAAGCCGACGGCACGGCAGGGCATATGCATTGACAGCCCTTAGGCGGCACTTATAAACCTGTGAGGCCCGAGGGGGCCCTGTTGACACAGCAGAACCCCCCTTAAACCCCCCGCAGTTGCGCATTCTGTGAAGGGCAATCGTGTCCATATCTCGCCGTACCGCACGTTCCGTGCGAATCCTCGGTGTTGCCTCCGCCACCGCCGCGCTCGCGCTCGGTGCCGCCGGCAACGCCCTTGCTTGCAACATCAGTGAGTTCTCCGCCGAAGCCAAGTGTGACGGCTCCAAGGGCGTCATCACCGTCACCGACGTGGACGCCTCCGGCACTCCGGCGGTCGTCTCCGTGTTCCTCGAGAACAACGGCGCCGACGTGCAGAAGGTCGGCCAGCAGGAGGTCAAGGGCTCGCGGCAAGGCGTCACCATCACCTTCGCCGAGGACTGGAAGCCGAACGCCACGTACCGCGTCCACGTCAAGGCCGGAAACCTGGTCGACGCGGACATCAAGGAGAACGTGACCGCTCCGTCCACGGCCTGCGCGACCGAGTCGCCCTCGCCGTCGGCCTCGGAGACCCCGAAGCCGTCGGAGACCCCGTCCTCGCCCGCCTCCTCGGGGACGCCTTCCGCGAACCCGTCGGAGTCGGAGAGCAGCGCCGCGCCCGCGACGCCGGGCGACAACGCCCCGTCCCCCGCCGCCGGCAGCTCCAACCTCGCCGAGACCGGTGCGAACTCCAACACGCCGATGATCGCCGGTATCGCCGGTGCCCTCGTGCTGGTCGGCGGCGGAGCGGTGTTCTTCGGCATGCGTCGCCGCGGCGCCTCGAAGTCGAGCTGAACCGCACACCGTACGTCCGCGTGAAACGTGTGGCCCGTCCCTCTCGAAGGGGGCGGGCCACACGCCTGTCCGGGTGCGCCGGCTAGCCGAAGGTCGCCCGCTCCAGCCAGAAGTCCAGCAGCTCCCGCTCCCCCAGCACCTCCAACCGCCCGTCGTCCAGCGGCAGTCGGCGGTAGAAGGCAAGCAGGACGTCGGTGAGCGGGCCGCGCAGCGCGACGGTCGCCTTCTCGTGGTCCCGGCGCCAGACGACACCCTCCTCGGTGAGCTCGACGACCCACTCGGCGTCGAGTTCGGGCGGGGTGTCGGTGGCATGCAGGTGGATGCTGCGGCCCGGGCCGCGCAGTTCGGCCGCGGCGGCGTCGTGCGGCCGCGTCCGCTGCACGAACTCGATGATCCCCAGCCACTCGTCGATCGCGTCCGCGGCCACATCGGGCGCCACCTCGTACGGCAGCCCGGCCGCCAGCGTCGCGTCGGCGCGGTGGATCACCAGCTCGTGCGTCATCCGGCGGGCCCAGAAGCCGGAGCTGAGGTCCCCGGCCCAGGCCCACACCTTGGTGTCGGGCCCCGCCTCGCGCAGCGCGGCCACGAGCATCTCGCCGGTCTCGGCGAGCCAGGCGTCCAGCGCGGCGGGGTCTCCCTCGGCGGCGGGTCCCTCAAGGAGCGGCACCTGCTCGTCGTGGACGTTCTCCCGCGCCCTCGTCCGGACGATGAGCTCGACCCAGCGCAGCGCCCCGCCCGTGTGCCGTACGAGCCGCTCCAGCGACCAGTCCGGGCAGGTCGGCACGGTCGCGGACAGGTCGGCCCCGGACGTCACCACATCCCTCAGCCGCCGCACCTCCAGCTCGATCGCGTCGCAGTAGCGGTCATGTGCCAGTAGCGTCATGATCCGCAGCCTATGGCGCCGACGGCTCCCCGAGCACGACGATTTCGGCTGCCTCGAACGCCACGCCGACCTCGTCACCGGGCGCGGGCGCCTCCCGCAGCGCGCACGCCGCCTCGATCCGCGGCGCGTCTTCCGGCTTCAGCTGTACGGCGACGTGGGTGCCCCGGAAGGTGCGTGCGGCCACGGTGCAGCGCAGCCCGTCCGCGGGGGCGACCAGCCGCACCCCAGCGGGCCGTACGAGAAGCGTGCCAGGTCCCTGCGCGGTGCCCTCCGGCACCGGGACCTTCCCCCACGGGGTGTCCGCGAGCCGATCGCGCACCGTCGCCGCGACCACGTTGTCGAAGCCGAGGAAACGGGCCACGAACTCGTCCGCCGGGTACTGCCAGACCTCAAGTGGCGTGCCGGACTGGGCGATCCGTCCCTCGCGCATCACCACGACCCGGTCGGCGAGCGCGAAGGCCTCGCCCTGGTCGTGGGTGACGGCGAGCACGGTCGTGCCCAACTCGCCGAAGAGCTGCCGGAGTTCGACGACGAGCCGTTCCCGCAGTGAGCGGTCCAGCTGGCCGAGCGGCTCGTCGAGCATCAGCAGCCGGGGGCGCGGGGCGAGCGCACGGGCCAGCGCGACCCGCTGCTGCTCACCGCCGGAGAGGGCGGCGACAGCGCGCGCCTGGGTCCCGGGCAGCCCGACCAGCTCCAGCAGCTCCTGGACCCGTGCGGCCTGTTGGTCCTTCGACGCGCCATGCATGCGCAGCCCGAAGGCGACATTGCCGCCCACGTCCCGCTGCGGGAAGAGCTGGTGGTCCTGGAACATCAGCCCGACGCCCCGCTTGTGCGCGGGAACCCCGGCCTGGTCGCGTCCCGCCAGGAGCACGCGGCCCGCGTCGAGCGACTGCAGTCCGGCCACCACCCGCAGCAGCGTGGACTTGCCGCTGCCGCTCGGTCCGAGCACACACACGATCTCGTGCTCGGCGACGTCGAGGCCGACGGCGTCGAGTACCGGCCGACCGCCGAAGCGTACGGTCGCGGCCTCGACCCTCAGCAGGGCGTTCTGCGCGCTGGGATGCTCCGTCGGCATCCGCTCCCGCGTCTCCCGCGTCCACCGCGTCTCCCGCGCCAGCTCTGTCGCCTCCGCCGCCTCCGCCGCCTCCGCCGCCTCTGTCGCCTCTGTCGCCTCTGTCGCTTGCTTCGCGAGTCGCGCCATCAGAACTCCCCCGTCCGGTCGGTGCGGATGCGCTCCAACAGCAACAGGGCCACCGCGCACACCACCATCAAGATCGTTGAAAGGGCCATCGCCTGGCCGTAGTTGAGGTCACCCGCACGCCCGAGCAGCCGGGCCACGGCAACCGGCAGGGTCGGGTTGTCGGGCCGCGCGATGAAGACCGTCGCCCCGAACTCGCCCAGCGACACGGCGAAGGCGAACCCGGCCGCGATCAGCAGCGCCCGCCGCACCATCGGCAGGTCGACCTCTCGCCACACCCGCCAGGGCGACGCTCCGAGGACGGCGGCGGCCTCCCGGAGCCGTCCGTCCACCGCCCGCAGCACCGGCAGCATGGTGCGTACGACGAAGGGGACGCCCACCAGCGCCTGCGCGAGCGGCACCAGGATCCAGGAGGAACGCAGATCCAGCGGCGGTTCGTCGAGCGCGATCAGGAAGCCGAACCCCACGGTCACGGCGGACACGCCGAGCGGCAGCATCAGCAGCGCGTCGAAACCCCGTACGAGACGCCCGGTCATGGGGGTCCTCCCGGTCGAGCGAAGCCGAGACTGGGGGAGGGTGAGCGCGGCGGCCGCCAGGCCGCCGATCACGACGGCGACGGCGGTGGCGGCGAGCGCGTACTCCAGCGAGTTGCCGATCGCCGCGATCGGCGCCACCAGGAAGATGCCGCTGTCGGCCGAGGTCAACGCCTTGTAGTACGCGAATCCGTAGCCGCCGGGTGCGTCCAGGGACCGCTGGACCAGTACCCCGAGCGGCAGGACGAGGAGAACGAGGATGCTCGCCAGGACCCCGCCCAGCAGCGCCCACTGACCGGCCCCGCGGGGTCGGCGCACGGTCACCTCCGGAGCCACCAGGCGCAGGGCGGTCTCCCGGCGGCGTACGGTCCAGGCGTGCACGGCGAGGATCGCGCCGACCGCCACGAACTGGACGATCGTCAGCACCGCCGCGGTCGCGAGGTCGAAGATCTCCGAGGTCTGCCGGTAGATCTCGACCTCCAGGGTGGAGAAGGTCGGCCCGCCGAGGATCTGCACCACACCGAACGAGGTGAAGGTGAAGAGGAAGACCATCAGCGCTGCGGCGGCCACGGCCGGGCTCAGCGCCGGCAGCGTCACCTTGCGCCAGGCCGCGAACCGGGAGGCACCCAGCATCCGCGCGGCCTCCTCCTGACGCGGGTCGAGCTGCGACCAGAGCCCGCCGACGGTCCGTACGACCACCGCGTAGTTGAAGAAGACGTGCGCGAGCAGAATCGCCCAGACGGTGGTGTCCAGCCGTACGCCCCACAGCTGGTCGAGGAGTCCGCCCCGGCCCACCAGGGCCAGGAACGCCGTACCTACCACGACCGTCGGCAGCACGAACGGGACCGTCACCACCGCTCGCAGCACCTGCTTGCCCCTGAAGTCGAAGCGCGCGAAGACATACGCGCCGGGGAGCGCGATCAGCAGCGTGAGCGCCGTGGAGGCGAGCGCCTGCCAGGTGGTGAACCACAGGACGTGCCGGATGTCGGACTGAGCGAGCACCTCACCGATCCGTCCGAACCGCCAGACCCCGTCGGTCTTGAGGCCGCGGGCGACGATCGCGGCGACGGGGTAGGCGAAGAAGACGGCGAAGAACGCGACGGGCAGGGCCATCAGCCCGATCCGCGTCGCGCTCTCCTTGCGGCTCCTTCGAGGCGCTACTTCAGTACGAGCGAGGTCCACGACTTGACCCACTGGTCACGGTTGTCGGCGATCTTGGCGGGCGCCAGGGTCTCGGGGTCCTTGGCCTGCGGGCCGAACTTCACGAACTCCTCGGGCACCTGGGCGGTCTCGCGGACCGGGTACACGAACATGTTCAGCGGCATGTCGTCCTGGAACTTGACGCCGATGAGGAAGTCGAGAAGCGCCTTGCCGCCCTTCGTGTTCTTCGCGTTGCTCAGCAGCCCCGCGTACTCGATCTGGCGGAAGCAGGTGCCGCTCGCGACCCCGGTCGGCGCGGTCTTCGGCTTCGGGTCCGCGTAGATCACCTCGGCGGGCGGGGAGGAGGCGTACGAGACGACCAGGGGCCGGTCGGCCTTGGCCTTCTTGCCGCCCGCGGACCCGGAGAATTCGTCGTTGTAGGCCTGCTCCCAGCCGTCGACCACCTTCACGCCGTTGGCCCTGAGCTTCTTCCAGTAGTCCTGCCACCCGTCGTCCCCGTACTTCGCGGCGGTCCCGAGCAGGAAGCCGAGGCCGGGCGAGGACGTGGACGCGTTCTCGGTGACGAGGAGGTTCTTGTACGCGGGCTTGATCAGGTCGTCGAACGAGGCGGGCGGGGCCAGCTTGTGCTTGCTGAAGTAGGCCTTGTCGTAGTTGACGCAGATGTCACCGGAGTCGATGGGCGTGACCCGGTGCTTGTCCTGGTCGATCCGGTACTGCTGGACGATCTGGTCGGAGCCCTTGGCCTCGTACGACTGGAACAGCCCGTTGTCGAGCGCACGGGACAGCAGTGTGTTGTCGACGCCGAAGAAGACGTCGCCCTGCGGGTTGTCCTTGGTGAGGATGGCCTTGTTGACGGCCTGCCCGGCGTCGCCGTCCTTGAGGACCCTGACCTTGTACCCGGACTGCTTCTCGAAGTCCTGCAGCACGCTCTTCGACACGGCCCACGAATCGTGGCTGACGAGCGTGACGGTCTTGGAGTCCCCGGCGCCGCCGCTGTCGGAGGACCCGCACGCGGACAGCGTGACGAGGCCCAGCCCGATGGCGATGGCCGTGGTCGTCCTCTTGGTGATCACTGAATTCCTCCTGGGATGACCAGGAAGAGACGCGGCCCTGCCCGGGATCCTCGGAAGGTTCCCGGGCAGGGCGCAACAGCTTGAGTGATGCCCGAACTTCCTACCCAGAATGACCTGGGCAAGGTTCAGAGGGTCTGCGGCCCACCGGTTGCTCCGGCTACCGCACTCTCAGCGCTGTGGCGCTCCCCTGTCGGAATATGAAGATGTCGGAATATGGAATTGCACTGACTGACAGTGGCCGGCACCAGCTGGCAGAAAAGGCGCCGCCGGGCACTGCCGCCGATCAGACTATCGCTCGGTCGCGGCCAGCTGTCCGCATGCCCCGTCGATCTCCTGGCCACGGGTGTCCCGGACGGTCACCGGCACCCCGTGAGCCGCGATCGCCTCGACGAACGCCTTCTCGTCCTCGGGCCGCGAGGCGGTCCACTTCGAACCCGGCGTCGGGTTCAGCGGGATGAGGTTGACGTGCACGGGCTTGCCCTTGAGCAGCCGCCCGAGCCTGTCACCACGCCATGCCTGGTCGTTGATGTCCCGGATGAGGGCGTACTCGATGGACAGCCGGCGCCCGGACTTGGCCGCGTACTCCCAGCCTGCGTCGAGCACCTCGCGCACCTTCCACCGCGTGTTGACGGGGACGAGGGTGTCGCGCAGCTCGTCGTCAGGGGCGTGCAGCGAGATGGCGAGACGGCACTTGAAGCCCTCGTCGGAGAACCGGTGGATGGCGGGCACCAGCCCGACCGTCGACACGGTGATCCCGCGCTGCGAGAGCCCGAGCCCGTCCGGCTCGGGGTCGGTGAGCGCGCGGATGGCGCCCACGACCCGCTTGTAGTTGGCGAGCGGCTCGCCCATGCCCATGAAGACGATGTTGCTCAGCCGCGCCGGACCGCCCGGGATCTCGCCGTCCCGGAGGGCCCGCATCCCGTCCACGATCTGGTGCACGATCTCGCCCGTGGACAGATTCCGGTCCAGCCCGGCCTGTCCGGTGGCGCAGAACGGGCAGTTCATCCCGCAGCCCGCCTGCGAGCTGATGCACATGGTCACCCGGTCCGGGTAGCGCATCAGCACGGACTCTACGAGCGTGCCGTCGAACAGGCGCCACAGGGTCTTGCGGGTGGTGTCCTGGTCGGTCGACAGATGCCGCACGACCGTCATCAGCTCGGGAAGCAGCGCCTCCTGAAGCTTGCCGCGCGCGGCGGCCGGGATGTCCGTCCACTCCACGGGGTCGTGCGCGAACCGCGCGAAGTAGTGCTGCGAGAGCTGCTTGGCGCGAAACGGCTTCTCACCGATCGCGGCAACCGCCTCTTTGCGCTCGGCTGGCGTGAGGTCGGCGAGGTGCCGCGGCGGCTTCTTGGCTCCGCGGGGGGCGACGAATGTGAGTTCTCCGGGCTTAGGCATGGCCATACCAGTGTCGCAGATCGAATTGCGTGACCTGGGCCGCGAGCCGTGCAGGGTGGTCGTCGTGCGTCGTCCCTGGTCGTCCTGGGCTTTCCTCGAACGGCCCGGGGACGGCCCGGCGACCTTATGGAACACGTCCGCGCGGGTGGGCGCCCCGTCTCCGTCTCGCGCGCTCACCCGGAAGAAGGGGCCCTCAGGCTGCGAGGTGCTCGCGAGAGAGCGCAGCCCTAGAATCGAACACGTGAACGATGATCTGCCGCCCGACCTACCGAGGCTCCGTACGTTGGAAACGTGGCTGATCCTCTCTCTTACGCGGGTACAGCGACACATTGCCGACATCGAACAGCGGGAGGCCGAGCGTCGACACGGCCAGCAGGTACTGCCGCCGATTCCTGACTGGCTGCTCGAAGTGGGCATAGGCAGCGGCAAGTCCCCCGTAGCGGTGCACGTCGGCGGCTGCCACATGGCCGGCGGACGCGTGCGGGGCATCCCACGCGACCAGGCCCTGCGAGCCATCACCGGAGGAGTCGACGCCTGCTCCCACTGCCGACCGGACAGCGAGCTCGGGATCCTCGACTGATCCAGTCATCTGTCCCGCACGCGACTAACCGCCGGCACTCGCGAACGGCGTCCCCCATGATCTACGCATCACGAGTCGTCCGATCTCGGTCCGGGGGCGTCCGCTGACGTTCGCATCGAGGCTCGCATGCCTGGTCAGAAGACCTGCCGGACCTCGACGGATGTCGACGGACCGACCTGGAATCTGCGGCGATTGAGACCCCGATTGAGACCACGACCTCTTCGCCCCAACCAGGTCAGGGCAAGAACCCGACCCGACCTCGGCCGCGTTCGTGCGCATCAGGTCATTGGCATGAGATGGCCTGGCCGGGGACTCGAAGGGAGTACTAAAGCACGAAGATCAGGACGCCTCCGCGGTTGAAGAAGAACCCGTGGTCGTCGAAGCGGTGATCGAAGCGGAACCCGTTGTGGTCGAAGCGGTGATCGAAGCGGAACCCGTTGTGGTCGAAGCGGTGATCGAAGCAGCCTCCGCCCCAGTCACCGCGGTCGCCGCACGAGTTGGTGGTCACATGAGTCTGCACGGCAGGGGCTGCCGCTGTGGCCGTGCCTGCTGCTCCGATCGCAGCGCCGCCGGCCATCAGAATGCCGGCCGCGGACACCGCGGCGAGACGCCTCGCGCGTTGTGCTCGCATGATGGATACACCTTTCCTTCCATCGTCTCGCGGAACTCTCAGCGGGACGAGACGGATAGCCACAGCCGCGAGGGAGGAGCGGCGCGGTCGCAGCATCGCCTCGTACATACGAGGATCACGTCTTGCAGCCAAGATCCCCGCTGCACGGGAACCAGCCGACCCGGGCGTACCCCCAGGTTGAGGCTCTCTATCTCAGTACGCTGACGGCGCCCTTTGGGATTGCGCTTCGGCGGGAAGTCCGCGGCATTCTGACAGCCGCCGCCTTCTCTCGGAGCTCTTCACCCGCGGCGGGGGTGCCGTCGACCAGGCCGCTCACCGGCGCCTCAGTCCCATGCCGCCAAGACGTCGGGAACCGTTCAGGGGCTCGATCCGCTAAGCGGATCAGGCCCCTGACCTGGTACTTCACTGTCGGGACGGCGGGATTTGAAGGTGATCCTGCCGCCGCTGAGCGTCGCGTCCTTGAAGGTGACTGACTGGACAGCGTGCCCATGGATCCCGGCGGAACGTCGCCCGGTGGCGCGGACCTGATCGTCAGAACTTCTCCACGTCAGGTGCGCTCCTGCGGGGCGTCGGGCTGCCCAGTCGTCTGCCGCCGACTGCAGCGGTGGGACGATGCGATCATCGGCCGGGCGGCGGAAGCGGACTCGACCTGCTCCTGGGGCCTGTGGCAACTCACCAAGGTTCGCCAAGGGCGCGCTCCTGAGTGACGTAACCGGGAAACACCATCGCCGCACGTTCATCGACTCGATCGGCAAGTTCGGGGAGAAGATTTCGGCGCGCCGGTCGCCGTGGTCGCGACGGGGATCGACTTCTCCTACACGCCCAAGGGGCCGGGCGACACCCATGTGGACGCCCCGGGGGAACCGGGAAAGGTGAGGTACCAATGACGCACTCCGCAGGCCCGCCCACGCGCGGTCGCCGCCGCCCGGACCTGCGGCACTGGCTGAGGCCCCGAAGTTCGCAGATGCTCGTCTTCGGCTTCTGCATGGCCGTCGGCGGGCTCGCCGGTGGGGTGCGCTCCGCGTTGGACGGCAAGGGGATCTGGACGATCCTCGGCACCTTCGGCCTGGGGATTTTCGGCGTGCTCGTTGTTGTGGGCTACTTCGTCAACTACGAGGACCGGCGAGGCCGCCGCTGAGCCCCTTGGAAGTTCGATGCGGCCGACGCACGACGGCCCCATGACGGCCCAAGAGCGGAGCATGACTCCCTACGGTAGGAAAAACCGCTGGTAGCGAGCTTGCGCACCGGAGGGGATACCAGTTCTCCGGGCTTAGGCATGGCCATATCGGTGTCGCGGATCGATTGGGTGACCCGCGACCCGAGTTTCCGGGGTGATCGTCGACGGCCCCGTCGGCGTTCGGTGCGGTCGGGGTGCGGTCGGAGTGGCCGGTTCGATGGGTAATTTGCGGGTATTTGCCTGATATGAGCACTGCATCGATGTATTTGGCGGAGCCCAGCGGTCTGATCAGCCTCGCGCTGTTCCTGATCGCCGTGGCACTCATCACGCTCCTGGCCGGCAGCTTCTGGCTGAGCTGCCGTATGCGGACCCGCGCACCGCGTCTGCCGCGCGCCGAGGAACAACCGCACATGCCGCAGGGCGGCCCGGTCCGCGAGATGCGGGAGATCCGGGAGACCGCCGAGATACCCAAGGTGGCCAAGGGCCAGCACGCTCTCACCCCGTACGAGCTGACCCACATGTCGACCCGCACGAGCCCGTCGCAGAAGCGAGAGCGCTGGCACGACGGCGGGAGCGGGTCGTTCGGCAGCGGTGGACTGGGCCACCACTGACGCCGACCCGTCGGCCACGCTGCGAAAAGGGGCCCGCCGCCCGGTGGACGACGAGCCCCTCACGATCATGTGCGCAGGTCAGCCGGATCCCACGAAGAGCACCAGCAGCAGCCAGACCACCGGCGCCGTCGGCAGCAGCGAGTCCAGCCGGTCCATGATGCCGCCGTGGCCCGGTAGCAGGGTGCCCATGTCCTTGATGCCCAGGTCCCGCTTGATCATGGACTCGCCGAGGTCGCCGAGCGTGGCGGTGGCCGCGACCGCGAAGCCCAGGATCAGCCCCTGCCACCACGTGCCGTCCTCGATCAGGTACTGCATGCACAGCGCGCCCCCGACCATCGCGAAGGTGACCGCTCCGAACAGGCCCTCACGGGTCTTGCCGGGGCTGATGCGCGGCGCCAGCTTGTGCTTGCCGAAGCGCCAGCCGATCGCGTACGCGCCCGTGTCGCTGACGACCGTCAGCAGCAGGAACGTCAGGACGCGGCGCGGACCGTCGTCGGCGGTCAGCATCATGGCCACGAACGTCGCCAGGAACGGCACGTAGAAGGCCGCGAAGACGCCCGCCGTGACGTCCTTGAGATAGCCCTCGGGCGGTTCCGTCATCCGCCAGACCAGGACCGCCAGCGCGGTGAGCGCCATCGCCACCCATGCGCCCTCGGCGCCCCGGACGTAACCGGAGACGACCATCGCCGCACCGCCCACCGCCAGCGGGACGAGCGGCGCCTTGATGCCCTTGCGTTCCTCGAGCCGTGACGTGAGCTCCCACAGGCCCACCACCACGGCGACCGCTATGACCCCGACGAACACGGCCTTGACGACGAACAACGACGCGACGATCACCGCACCGAGCCCGACGCCGACCCCTATCGCGGCACCCAGATCGCGTCCCGCACTCTTCTTCTGCCGTGCGGGGGCGGGCTGTGGGACGGGGCTGGGCATGGGCTCCTGCGGCTTCTGCGACGGGGCCCCGAGGGATCCCGCCGACGGGGTGTCGTCGCGGAACAGGGGGCCACTCAGCCGAGCGGCCCCCCGGTCGTCATCCTGGTCTCCGCCGTGTGCGGGTACGTCGGGCACGATGGGCATGGGGCGAGTCTGCTGCGCGTTATGCGCATCGTATGCGGGACCCGCCGGGGCTGCCCCCTGGACAGGCCCCTGCTCGGACGGCCCCCAGTACCCGGCTTGTGGCGGCGCCCCCCAGGAAGAGTCGTTCATCAGACCTCGAGCAGCTCCGCTTCCTTGTGCTTCAGGAGCTCGTCCACCTGTGCGACGTACTTCGCGGTGGTGTCGTCGAGCTCCTTCTCCGCGCGGCGGCCCTCGTCCTCGCCGACCTCGCCGTCCTTGATCAGCTTGTCGATGGCGTCCTTGGCCTTGCGGCGGACCGAGCGGATGGACACCTTGGCGTCCTCGCCCTTGGTCTTGGCGACCTTGATGTAGTCCTTGCGGCGCTCCTCGGTCAACTCGGGGAACACCACCCGGATGATGTTGCCGTCGTTGCTCGGGTTGACGCCCAGGTCGGAGTCGCGGATCGCCTGCTCGATGTTGCGCATCGCGCTCTTGTCGAACGGGGTCACCACGGCCATGCGCGGCTCCGGCACCGAGAACGAGGCCAGCTGGTTGATCGGCGTCAGCGCGCCGTAGTAGTCGGCCACGATCTTGTTGAACATCGCCGGGTGCGCACGGCCGGTGCGGATCGCGGCGAAGTCCTCCTTGGCGACCACGACGGCCTTCTCCATCTTCTCCTCGGCCTCGAGGAGGGTCTCTTCGATCACCACTTGCTCCTGCGTGTCTTGAGTAGGCCCGGCAGCTGCTCCTCGTCGGGGTGGCGGCCGGCTGCGTCGCGTCTTATTCCTGCACGGTTCCGGACCGGCAGGACATTGTCCATCCCCCGGTCAGGGTCCGTCCTCGGCCCGGGCTTGTCCCCGGCCGAGGTCGGTCCCGGTCAGGCCCGGCCGCTTTGGTCACCCACGAGTGTGCCGATCTTCTCACCCTTGACGGCCCGCGCGATATTGCCCTCCGCCAGGAGCTCGAAGACCAGGATCGGCAGCTTGTTGTCGCGGCACAGCGTGATGGCGGTCATGTCGGCGACCTTGAGGTCGCGCGTGATGACCTCGCCGTAGCCGAGCGAGTCGAACTTGACGGCCTCGGGGTTGGTCTTGGGGTCGGAGTCGTAGACCCCGTCCACGCCGTTCTTGCCCATCAGCAGGGCCTCGGCGTCGATCTCCAGGGCGCGCTGGGCGGCGGTGGTGTCGGTGGAGAAGTACGGCATGCCCATACCGGCGCCGAAGATGACCACACGGCCCTTCTCCAGGTGCCGTACGGCGCGCAGCGGGATGTACGGCTCGGCGACCTGGCCCATGGTGATGGCGGTCTGCACGCGGCTGTCGATGCCCTCCTTCTCCAGGAAGTCCTGGAGGGCGAGGCAGTTCATGACCGTGCCGAGCATCCCCATGTAGTCGGAGCGGGCCCGGTCCATGCCGCGCTGCTGGAGCTCGGCACCGCGGAAGAAGTTGCCGCCGCCGATGACGACGGCGATCTGGGCGCCGTCGCGCACGACGGCCGCGATCTCGCGGGCGATCTTGTGCACCACGTCGGGGTCGACGCCCAGTCCGCCGCCGCCGGCGAACGCCTCGCCGGAAAGCTTCAGCAGAAAGCGGCCCGCGCCTTTGCCGTCGTCGGTCTTCTCGCCCTTGTCGGCCTGGGTGGTGGTCATGGAGATCTCCTCATGGTGCACATACGAAGAAGGCCATTGCCGGTGGGGTGTTGTCTCCCATACGCGGCAATGGCCTCCTCGTCAGATCTGCTGTCGTCCGTCACGCACGCGCGCGTGTCGGCGTACGTGGACGACTGCTGCCGACCCTATAGGGGTCGCGCGTCGATCGCGGTACGGACTCAGATGCCGACCTTGATACGCACGAAGCGCTTCAGGGTGACACCGGCCTCGTCCAGGACCTTCTGGACGGACTTCTTGTTGTCGAGCGCGTACGGCTGACCGAGGAGGGTGGCCTCCTTGAAGAAGCCGTTGACGCGACCCTCGACGATCTTCGGGAGGGCGGCCTCGGGCTTGCCCTCGGCGCGGGTGGTCTCCTCCGCGACGCGGCGCTCGGACTCGACGACCTCGGCCGGGACGTCCTCCTTGGAGAGGTACTTCGGCGCGAAGGCGGCGATGTGCTGCGCGACACCCTTGGCGAGGTCGGCGTCGGCCTTGTCCAGCTCGACCAGGACACCGATCTGCGGGGGCAGGTCGGGCATGGTGCGGTGCATGTACGCGGCCACGTAGGCGCCGGAGAACTGGGCGAAGCGGTCCAGGACGATCTTCTCGCCCAGGTTGGCGTTGGCCTCGTCGACGAACGCCTGAACCGTCTTGCCGGGCTCGATCTCGGAGCCGAGGAGCGCCTCGAGGTCGGCCGGGGAGGTCTTGACGACGTGCTGGGCGATCTCGTTGGCGACGGTCTGGAACTTCTCGCCCTTGGCGACGAAGTCCGTCTCGCACTTCAGCTCGACCAGGACACCGGAGGTGTTGTCGTCAGCGATGATGGAGACCACGGCGCCGTTCTCGGCGGAGCGGCCTTCGCGCTTGGCGACGCCCTTCTGGCCCTTGATGCGCAGCTCTTCGACGGCCTTGTCGACGTTGCCGTCGGCCTCGTCCAGCGCCTTCTTGCAGTCCATCATGCCGGCGCCGGTGAGCTCACGGAGCTTCTTGACGTCGGCGGCGGTGTAGTTCGCCATGATTCCTGGAATCTCTCTCGAAGTCTGAAGATCTACGGGCCGAACGGCGGGAGCTCGGTGTGCCCCCGCCGTTCGTGACCCGAAGGGGTGAGGGGTCAGGCCTGCTCGACGTCCGCGGCCGGGGCCTCGGCGACGGGGGCCTCGGCGGCCGGGGCCTCGACAACGGCCTCGACCTCGGCGACAGCCTCGGCCTGCTCGGCGTCGGCGACCTTCTCCGTCTCGGCGGAGGTCTGGACCTCGGCGTCGTCGGCCTTCTTCTCGCCCTCGAGCAGGTCGCGCTCCCACGCGGCGAGCGGCTCGCCCGCGGCCTTGTCACCCTCGGCCTTGCCGGCACCGGAGCGGGAGATGAGGCCCTCGGCGACGGCGTCGGCGATCACGCGGGTGAGCAGGGTGACGGAGCGGATCGCGTCGTCGTTGCCCGGGATCTTGTAGTCGACCTCGTCGGGGTCACAGTTGGTGTCGAGGATGGCGACGACCGGGATGTTGAGCTTCCGGGCCTCACCGACCGCGATGTGCTCCTTCTTGGTGTCCACGATCCAGACGGCGCTGGGCACCTTCTGCATCTCGCGGATACCACCGAGGGTCTTCTCCAGCTTGGCCTTCTCGCGCGAGAGCACGAGAAGCTCCTTCTTGGTGAGACCGGAAGCGGCGACGTCCTCGAAGTCGATCTGCTCGAGCTCCTTGAGGCGCTGCAGACGCTTGTAGACGGTGGAGAAGTTGGTGAGCATGCCGCCCAGCCAGCGCTGGTTGACGTAGGGCATGCCGACGCGGGTGGCCTGCTCGGCGATGGCCTCCTGCGCCTGCTTCTTCGTGCCGACGAACATGACCGTGCCGCCGTGGGCGACGGTCTCCTTGACGAACTCGTAGGCGCGGTCGATGTACGACAGCGACTGGAGCAGGTCGATGATGTAGATGCCGTTGCGCTCCGTGAAGATGAAACGCTTCATCTTCGGGTTCCAGCGACGGGTCTGGTGACCGAAGTGGACGCCGCTTTCCAGCAGCTCCCGCATCGTGACGACGGCCATGGCCGTTCTCCTTGGTGTTCTCGGTTGTGCCGCGTGTGCCGGACGGCACTCGCGCCTGACGCCCGCGATGCGCCTTGCCACGAGGGACCGAGGGGCGCTGACACCGGCTTTTGATGGCCGGGTGTCGGGGCGTGCGAAGTCGACCCGGTGACCCGGATCGCCACGAGAAGTGTACGGGACCCGGAAGGTGCAGGGTGACGCCACTGTCCACAACCGGCCGGTGGTCCACAGATCCCGGCCATGATCCGTCAGATGCGGGACCGTTCTCGCATGCGAGCGAAACGATGTGTGCGCACGTGGCTGGGGTTGCTGTTGGGAATGACGGTGACCGTGCTGGGTGCGCTGACCCCCTCAGCCCTGGCCGGGGCGAACGGTCCGGCGCCGCCGTCACCCGCCGGTCCGCCGGCCCCCGACACGACGGTTCCGCGGCTCGCCCGCCTCTGGCCGGTGGGCCTGCGCCCCTCGGTCCTGCGGGGCTGGGACCCGCCTGCGACGCCGTACGCCCGCGGCCATCGCGGGGTGGACCTCGCGGCGCCCCCGGGCACCCCGGTCCGCTCCGTCGCGCCGGGCCGCGTCTCCTTCGCGGGGCGGGTAGCGGGCCGTGGAGTGGTCGCCGTCGAACTGACGGACACGGGCGCTCCGCCCCTGCGCACGACCTTCACCCCCGTACGGGCGACGGTGCACCAGGGCGACGAGGTGGCCGCGGGCGAGGTACTGGGCACGCTCGAACCGGGCGACGCCCACTGCGGAACGTCGTGTCTGCACTGGGGCCTGCGAAGAGACAGAACCTACTTGAACCCCCTGGCACTGCTCCCGCCCTGGCTCCTGCACAGGGGCCTGTCCCGCCTGCTCCCGGTGACGAGCGCGCAGCGGCAGCCGTCCGGGTCCCTGGCCCTCCTGCCGTGAGAGTCGAGGAAACCACCGCCCGCGGCCACGCTTCAGGCCCGGGCGCCCGGCTCGCGCAGAGTCAGCCCCGCGTGGGCAGGTGCGACGGGCGCCCGAAGCGCTGCCCGCCGGTCGGCATGGGTCGGGCCAGGAGAGGCGTCTCCATCCGCAAGCAGGCGGAGAGGCGTCTCCATCCGCAAGGGGAAGCGGCGCTTCGCACACAGCCGGGCCGTGCCGTCCGCCCCGTCGCCGGGCACCAGGCGTTCAGGGGCTCAGCCCCGTACGCCCCGTCGCCGGGCACCAGGCGTTCAGGGGCTCAGCCCCGTACGCCCCGTAGTGCCATGACCACCGCGGCGTCCGTGATCGCGCCAGGCTCTTCCGCGGCCCCCAGCTCGATCCTCCGGACCGCCGCGTCGACCACGCCCTGAAGGAGCATCGCGGCCAGCCGAGGCTCGGCGTGGCCCATCTGCCGCAGCGCGTCGCCGATCATCGCTACCAGCCCGCCGTGCGCCGCGCGGATCTTCTCCCGGGCCCCGGCATCGAGCTCACTCGCGGAGATGGCCACGACAGCCCGGTGCCGCCGGTCCCCGACCAGCGCCAACTGCTGCCGGACGTACGCCTCGACCTTGTCCTCGGGCCCGTCCGCCGCGGCCATCGCCGCCGAGACCTCCGCGGCCCAGACCGGAAAGTCCACCTCGCACAGCTCTTCGACCACGGCCGCCCGGGACCGGAAGTACTCGTACACGGAGGACCGCGCGAGCCCCGTGCGTTCGGCGAGGGCCGGGAAGGTCAGCGCCTCCGTCCCGCCCTCGGACAGCAGGGACCGGGCCGCGTCCAGCAGGGCGGCTCGCTGCATCGACCGGTGCTCGGCCACGGAGGCCGCTCGAATCCTTGGCACGCCCCCACTTTACGGACGGGCCGCCCGGGACGGCAGCCACTCCCACCACCCGAAAGGAACGCGCCAGCGAAGGAGAGTGACCAGGCAGGGACGATTCAGCAGCTTGCCCCGCTCGAGGTCAGCGCCCGAAACTCGCCAGCTTGGCGCGCAACTGGAGCACCGACTTGGTGTGGATCTGGCTCACCCGGCTCTCCGTCACTCCCAGCACGTTCCCGATCTCCGCGAGCGTCAGACCCTCGTAGTAGTAGAGCGTGACCACGGTCTTCTCCCGCTCCGGCAGCGTGTTGATCGCCCGTGCCAGGAACCTCCGCAGCTCCCGGTCCTCGGCGACCTCCACCGGATTGTCCGCCGCGGTGTCCTCCAGCGTGTCCATCAGACTCAGCCGGCCACCGCCCTCACCGCCGACGTGCAGCAGTTCCTCCAGCGCCACCACGTTGGCCAGCGACAACTGGCTGAAGACCGCGTGGAGTTCCTCCACCCCGATCCCCATCTCGGAGGCCACCTCTCCCTCCGACGGCGTCCGCCGCAGCCGCGCCTCGAGCGTCGCGTACGCCCGCTCCACATTGCGCGCCTTCTGCCGCACGGACCGGGGGATCCAGTCCAGCGCCCGCAACTCGTCGATCATCGCGCCCCGGATCCGCGTGATCGCGTACGTCTCGAACTTGATCTCCCGCTCGATGTCGAACTTCTCGATCGCGTCGATCAGCCCGAACACCCCCGACGAGACGAAGTCGGCCTGCTCCACATTGGCCGGCAGACCCACGCTCACCCGCCCCGCGACGTACTTCACCAGCGGCGAGTAGTGCAGGATCAACTGCTCACGCAGCCGCTCGTCCCCCGTCGCCTTGTACGACCGCCACAGCTCGTCGAGCGTCGAGGGAGCGGGCGGGCGCCCGCTACCGCCGTCGCGGGCGGCTGGGGGGATCGCCGCCCGATCGGACCCGGAGGTGTGCTGGGGCATTCGTCGCCTTGTGCCGTTCTGCCGTGAACTGGGGGTACCTGGGTGAGCTGTCGCGCTGATGTCGAGTTGCCTGTCCTGCGTCGGAATTCACGTGAGCGTAGCGTGACTGGGGCGTCGCAGTGCGCGAAGGGGGGCGGATCAGCCGTGCGCAGATACGTTCCGCTGTGCGTCCCTCGGGGGCACGTTCGTCGCCCTCCGTGATCATTGAGAGACATCAACTGCGGGAATTGCCAAGGCTGTCGGCGTTCGCCCGGACGGCCGAACACGCTCGGTCAGCGCCCGCGACGATCACCGCGGACCCGAGATCATTGCCTGGCGTGTCAACTTCCAGCCATCGCCGTGTCGTTCGACGAAACCAAGTGATCGGAGTTCGTACAGCCTCCCGACCGCGTCGTCCGTGGTGGTCCCCGCCCCGCGGGCGATGTCCTCCGCCCCCGCCAGACCGCGCGCCGGCAGCGCGGCCAGCACACGTCCGGCGCCCGGATCCAGCAGGTCGCGCGGCAGCACGGGCCCGCGCCGGTCCGGGGCCAGCTCACCGATGTCACCGACCAGTTCGGCGACGTCCGCGGCGTCCGTGACCAGGACCGCTTCCCCGCGCAGCAGCTCGTGCACCCCGGCCGACAGCCCGCTGGTGACGGGGCCCGGCACCCCCATCGCGAACCGCCCCAGCCGCTGCGCCGCCCGCGCCGTGACCAGCGCGCCACTGCGGTACGCGGCCTCGACGACGACGGTCCCCCGGGTGAGCGCGGCGATGACCCGGTTCCTGAGGATGAATCTGCTCGGCGTGGGATGGTCGCCGGGCGGCAACTCCCCCACGACCAGCCCCTGTTCGGCGATCCTGGTGATCAACTCGGTGTGTCCGCGCGGATAGGGCCGGTCGACTCCGCAGGCCAGCACGGCGACAGTGGCGCCACCCGCCCCGAGGGCGCCCCGGTGCGTGGCGCCGTCCACCCCGTAGGCACCGCCCGACACCACCACCCAGCCCCGCTCGGCGAGCCCCGCGCCGAGCATGGCCGCCATGTGGGCGCCGTACTCGGTACAGGCCCGTGCTCCGACCACGGCGACCGAGCGCAGCGCCCATATCCGCAGGCTGGGCCGCCCCCGTACCCACAGGCCGGTGGGGCGCGTGTCGCCGAGATCGTCGAGTTGCGCCGGCCACTCGGGGTCCCCGGGGCACACGAACCGGGTCCCGGCCTCCCGCGCCACCGCGAGGTCCCGCTCCGGATCCGCCCGCTCCGCCCGGGCGCGCAGTCCCGCCCACCGCTGGTCCGTCACTCCCGGTGGTTGCTCCCCGCCCGTGACGAGCCGCCGGACCGCCTCCGCGGCACCGACCGCACGGAGCCAACGCCCGCAGACCTCGTCGCCCGGTTCGATCACCCGCGCGAGGAAGGCCCGCTGAAGCCTCTCGTCCTCCTGGCTCACGACAGCGCGCCGATCGCCATCGGCACCCCACGGGGGACGCCGGTGCGCAGTTGCAGGGCGAGGGCGACGTCCGTCGCGCCGGGCCGGTCGTGTCCCACCAGGTCCGCGACGGTCCAGGCGACACGCAGCACCCGGTCGAGGCCGCGGGCGGTCAGGGCACCTCGCTCCAGGCTCCGCTCCGCCTCGTCCATCGCGCCCAGGGACGCGTACCAGCGGCTGCGCAGCTCCCGTCCCGGCATTTCGCTGTTCGTCCGCCAGGGCGTGCCCGTCAGCCGTGCGGCGGCCCGCTCCCTGGCCGCCCGCACCCGGTCGGCGACCGTCTCGGTGGATTCGCCCCGCGCAGCGCGCCCGGTCAGCTCGGAGCGGGTGACGCGGTCCACCTCGACCCGCAGGTCGACACGGTCGAGCAGCGGTCCGGAGAGCCTGGCCTGGTAACGGCGGATCATGGAAGGCGGGCACTCGCACAGGTCGTCCCGCTGCGAGAAACGGCCGCAGGGACAGGGGTTCGCCGCCAGCACCATCAGGAACCGCGCCGGAAACCGCACCACTCCCGCGCTGCGCGCGATCACCACATGCCCCGCCTCCAGGGGCTGGCGCAGCGCGTCGAGGGCCTGACTGCCGAATTCGGGCGTTTCGTCCAGAAAGAGCACTCCGCGGTGAGCCAGGGACACCGCGCCCGGCCGTGCGATCCCGTGGCCGCCGCCGACGAGGGCCTGCATGGTCGCCGAATGGTGCGGGGCGCAGTAGGGAGCGGTGTCGACCAGGGGTTTGCCCGGTGGCAGCAGGCCGGCGACCGAGTGGACGGCGGTGACCTCCAGGGATTCGCCCTTGGTGAGCCGTGGCAGGATGGCCGGCAGCCGCTCGGCGAGCATCGTCTTGCCCGCTCCCGGGGGGCCTTCCAGGAAAAGGTGGTGGCCGCCCGCCGCCGCGACCTCCACGGCGGTCCGTGCCGAGTGCTGGCCCACGACGTCGGCGAGGTCGTGAGCGTGGTCGTGCTGGGCCGCGCCCATGCCGTGCATGCCGGTGGCGGCGCCCGTGCCCGGCATCCGCAGTCCCGCCATCAGCGGATCCGGTCGCCCCTGCTCGTCCGGATCCTCCTCGGGCACCGGCTCGTCCGTGAGCACCGCGATCAGCTGGCGCAGACTGCGCACCCCGAGCACCGAGATCCCCGGTACGAGCGAGGCCTCGGCCACCGCGCACTCGGGCACCACCACCTGCTCGTACCCTGCGTCCGCGGCGGCCAGGACCGCAGGCAGCACGCCCCGCACCGGCCGTACGCGTCCGTCGAGGCCCAGCTCGCCGATCATCACGATGTCGGAGAGCACCCGGGGATCGATGCGCTCGGCGGCTCCCAGCACCGCGCAGGCGACGGCCAGGTCGAAACCGCTGCCGCCCTTGGGTACGGATGCCGGGCTCAGGCCGACCGTGAGCTTCTTCTGGGGCCACGCCGAACCGGAGTTCACCACCGCCGCCCGGACCCGGTCCTTGCTCTCGGTCAGGCTCTTGTCGGGCAGGCCTACCAGGGTGAAGGCCGCGACGCCCGGCTCCAGGTCCGCCTGGACCTCGACGACCACGCCCTCGACGCCCACGAGGGCCACCGCACAGGTGCGCGCGAATCCCATCAGGCCACCCCCCGCGCGTGCTCGACCACGGGGGCGCCGCGTTCGGGGAGGACGACGCCGATCAGATCGATGCGGACGCCGCCGGGTGGTGCCCCGCCGTGTTCCTGGAGCCAGCGTTCGGCCAGGCCGCGCAGGCGCTGTGCCTTGGCCGGGGTGACGGCCGCCATCGGGTGCTCGAAGGCTCCCGACTTGCGCGTCTTGACCTCGCAGACGACGAGCGCGTCGCCGTCCCGGGCCACGATGTCGATCTCGCCGGTCCTGCCGCCGCGCCAGTTGCGCGCCAGGACCGTCATCCCGGTCTCGGTCAGCCGCCGTGCGGCCAGATCCTCGCCGTACCTGCCCAGCGCGTTGCGTGCCTCGGGTGTGTTCATGTCGGCACCACCTCCGGCGCCAACACTGAGGCCACTTCGACCGACTATTGGATCTTGGTGGACAAGCGGCCGACTGTGGACAACCCCCTCACCCACACGAGGGTTCCTGGTCCGTCGTCAGCCGCCTGCCAGTCGTCAGCCGCCTGCCACCGGCCACCCGTCATCAGCCGCCCGGCAGCTCCAGATCGCTCTTGTTCAGCTCCTCGATATTCACGTCCTTGAACGTGAGGACACGCACCTGCTTCACGAAGCGGGCAGGTCGGTACATGTCCCACACCCAGGCATCCGCCATGGACACCTCAAAGAACACCTCGCCCTGGACCGAGTGCACCTGCATCTCGTAGTCGTTGGTGAGGTAGAAGCGCCGTTCGGTCTCGATCACATATTTGAACAGACCGACGACATCGCGGTACTCCCGATAGAGCTTCAGCTCCATCTCGGTCTCGTACTTCTCGAGGTCCTCGGCGCTCATGGCATGTTCCCCTTCAGCCGTGCGTCCCCCTATTGTGCGCCAGCCCCGCGAGCCTCTAGACGATTTCGGTGTCGAGGATCTCGGGCCTGGCCGGAGGACCCTCGTCGAGCAGCCTGCGCAGCAGCCCGGCGAGCCTGGTCGGATACACCGTCTCATGTGCCTCGGTCAGTTCCCGGCACGTCCACCAGCGCGCTCCGGCGACACTGCGCCGTTCCAGCTCCGTCAGCCCGGCGGCGACGGTTCCCTTCTGGGTCGTACGGGCCAGGAAGTACCACTCGTCCTGGTCCCAGCGCCGCCCCGCGAACGGGAACGAGCAGCTCCGCTGCCACAGCACCGGGCCCAGCTCGACCTCGGTGATGCCGGTCTCCTCCACGAGTTCCCGCAGCGCGGCCTCCTCGTGCGTCTCGTCGCCCTCGAGGCCCCCGCCGGGCGTGAACCACCAGTCGTCCGCCGGATCGTCCGGCTCGTGACCGTGCAGCAGCAGAACGCGGTCCTCCGCGTCGAGCAGCACGACCCGGGCCACCTTCCGGAGCCCGCCGCTGGTGTCCTCGACCGAACCCCCGTCCGATGCCTCAGGCGGCACCGGCGAGCTCCGTCCGCGTCCTGCCGCGCCGGCTCAGCCGCCCGGCGATCGGCCCGTACGCCGCCCCGCCCAGCACCAGCGCCGCCCCGACCACGATGGTGGTCAGGACCAGCCGCAGCGGCCCGGGCGACGAGATCCCGCCCAGCTTCTCGAAGCCCGTGGGGCGCGCCAGCATGCCGTTCATCGGCCAGGCGATGGCGTCCACACGGGCCTTCACCGCACTGCGCGCGACGGTGCCGTTGAAGGCCTCGGTGAGGTGGGCCGTGGAGTCCAGTGAGCCACTGCGCTCGTCGCCGAGCAGGAAGAGCCGGTCCTTGGGTACCGCGACGGTCGGAATCTGGCTCGACTCTGCGGCCTGGCCCTTGGGGAGATACGGTTCGTCGACCTGCTTGCCGTTGACGGTCAGCTTGCCGTTCGTGCAGCACGCGACCGTGTCACCGCCGACCGCGACGACCCGCTTGACGAGGAGCATGTCGCCCCAGCTCTTCTGCCTGAAGACGATGACATCGCCGCGCTTGACGTCACTGCCGTCGATCCGCTGGGCCAGAATGCGGTCGCCCGCCTTGATGGTCGGCACCATCGACTCCGTCGGCACGGTGTACGGCTGGTATTCGATCGCACCCCAGGCGAAGCCGCCGAGAAAGAGCACACAGCCGAGGGCCACGGCCAGCCCCGACAGCACGCTGCCGAGCCGCCCGCGGCCCTCGTCCGTACGACCTGATGTCCTGCTCATCCCAGTGCTCCCCAACTCGGAGAATCGATCCCACGGCCCGACCTGTGGGCCGCGGAAGATCAGCGATCTGGGACGGCACCCTACCCGGCGGTACCCCGACCAGAAACCCTCGGGTTTCCGGCGGTAAGGCGACGCCTGCGCCACAGCACCAGCGGCACCGCGCCGGCCAGTCCGAGCGCGCCCGGAGCGGCCGCGCTGAGGTTCTGGTCGAAGGTGTCGGGAATCGGCAGCGTGTCCCAGCGGGTGGGCGGCCAGGCGATCACGATGGCGCGGCCGACGACATTGCCCACCGGCACGAAGCCCTGGTGATCGTCCTGCTGGTGATAGCGCGAATCCAGCGAGTTCTGCCGGTGGTCACCCATGACCCAGATTTTGCCCTTGGGTACCGTCACCTTGAACTGGCCACCCTGGTCGTCGACGCTGCACGGGGTGTTGCCGGTGTAGACGTACGAGTCCTCGTTCAGTGCCTTGCCGTTGACCTTCACCGGGCCGCTGCCCTTGCACTCGATCGTGTCACCGGCGACACCGATCACCCGCTTGATGAGGTCCTTCTCGTTGGCGGACGGCATCAGGCCGATCTTGCTGAGGAACGTCTGCAGGGCGTTCGGGTTGGGCGTCGGCTCACCCTCCAGCCAGTTGTCGGGGTCGTGGAAGACGACCACCTCGCCGCGCGAGGGCTCCGAACCGAACCACGGGGTGAGCTTGTCGACCAGGACCCGGTCGCCCTGCTGAAGGGTGTTCTGCATCGAGTCCGAGGGAATCGAGAACGCCTGGACCAGGAAGGTCTTGATCAGCAGCGCGAGAACGAGCGCGATACCGATGAGGAGCGGAAGCTCCTTCCAGAAGGAACGCGGCTTCTTGGGCTTCGGCTCCTGCTCGCCCTGCTCCTTCGTACCACCGCCACCGTCCCCGGAGTCACTCCCGGAACCAGTGACGTCGTTCGTGGCCGGGGTGGCCGATCCGTCGGGTCGCTCCGGCTGCTCCTCGGGGCCATCGTGTCCGGATCGTGCGCCGACCGCCAAATCCCCCACATCCACTCCTCACTCCGTGCCGCCGCCTGCGCCGGATCCGGCGCAGGCCCACCACTCCCATAACGAGCGGGAGTTCCGCAGGGCTCGGGAGCGGGATCAATCGATTGAGATCCGCGGACGCCACCCTATGCGACGCGCCGAGAGCGGTTGCCGACCCGCTCGGTACGGACGCGAACGTGTCCGGTTCTTTCAGACGGGCCCAGTGCCCGAAGGGCCAGGCGATGACCATGGCTCTGCCGACGACCGAGCTCTCGGAGACGGTACCGCCGTATTTCTCGGTGCGGTGGTAGCGGGAGTCGGCGGAGTTGGCCCGGTGGTCGCCCATCACCCAGAGACGGCCCTTGGGCACGGTCTCTTCGAAGGCGAAGTCCGACGGCTTGTTCCCGGCCTGGATGTACGGCTCGTCGAGCGGCATGCCGTTGACGGTCACGCGCCCCTGGGTGTCGCAGCACTTCACGGTGTCACCGCCGACCGCGACGACCCGCTTGATGAGGTCCTTGTCGTTGTCGGAGGGCAGCAGACCGATGGCCGTCAGCCCCTCTTTGACCTGCTTGACGACGACGGGGTCGTTCTTCTTGGTGGTCTTCTCCCCGGCCAGCCAGTTGCCGGGGTCCTTGAAGACGACGACGTCGCCGCGCTGGGGCTTGGAGCCGAACCATGGCGTGAACTTGTCGACGAGCACACGGTCGCCGATCTGGATCGTGTTCTCCATGGAGCCCGACGGGATCACGAAGGCCTGGACGAGGAAGGTCTTGAGGACCAGGGCTATGAGCACCGCGACGCCCACGAGGAGGGGTATCTCCTTGATCGCGGAGCGCCGTCGGCGCCGCTTGACCTTGCGCTGGAGCTTGCGGCGCTCGGCACGGCCGGGCCGGGCGGCGCCGCCGGCGGCGCGCCGGGTACCGGTGGGCAGCAGGTTGTCGGCGGCATGGCCGGAGACCCCACGCGGCCTGCCACGGTTACCCATGAGCGCCGTCCGCGGTGGGCACACGCGCGTAGGAGGCGGCACGCTCCAGCCGGGTCCAGTGGCCCGCGGGCCAGGCGATCCAGTCGGCCCGGCCGATCACGTCACCGACGGGGACCATGCCGCCGCCGGGAGACCCCAGGTGGTCGCGGGAGTCGCTCGAGTCGCTGCGGTGGTCACCGAGGAGGAACAGGCTGCCGGTGGGCACCACGACGTCGAAGGAGACGTCGGACGGGCTGTCCCCCGGGTACAGAAACGTCGACTCGTCGACCGACCGGCCGTTCACCTCGAGCCTCCCCGCCTTGTCGCAGCAGACCACGTGGTCTCCCCCCACACCGACGACGCGTTTGACGTAGTCGGCGTTCCCGAAATACCCGGTGCCGTCGAACACGACGACATCGCCCCGCCGCGGCTCGGCACCAAAACGGTACGCCAACTTATTTACGAGAACGCGGTCCCCGATCCTCAATCCGCGCTCCATCGAGCTGCTGGGAATCTCGAACGGCTGCATCACGAAGTTGCTGAACAGCACCAGGAACAGCAGACAGACCAGCGCGGTCAGAGTGATCCGCCCACCTGGGATCCGATCCGCGGCCCAGGCCAGCAACGCGAAACGCGACCGTCCCTCCGGCCCCTCGGCGTCCGAGATGTCCTCGGACTCAGTGGGGCGGGAGGAGCGGTCGCGCTCCGTGTGCTGTGCTTCGGTGTCCATCGGAGCCAGATGTTATCCGGCCTCCATGTGAACCCCTTCGCGAGCTCAGTTGTCGCGCTTCTCCTTGATCTTCGCGGCCTTGCCGCGCAGGTCACGCAGGTAGTACAGCTTCGCGCGACGCACGTCACCACGGGTGACGAGCTCGATCTTCTCGACGATCGGGGTGTGCACCGGGAAGGTACGCTCGACGCCGACCGAGAAGGAGACCTTGCGGACCGTGAAGGTCTCGCGGACACCGGCGCCCTGACGGCGGATGACTACGCCCTTGAACTGCTGCACACGGGAGCGGTTGCCCTCGATGACGCGGACGTGGACGTTGACGGTGTCACCCGGGCGGAAGGCCGGGATGTCGCTGCGCAGCGACGCGCTGTCGACGGAGTCGAGCAGGTGAGACATTTCGTCTGCTTTCTTCGCTGATGCCACAGGTCATCAACGGGAGCTAGTTTTCCAAGAGGGTGCTGCCGCGTCGGGGCGGACGTCGTGTCCCCCTGTGGCAGGGGCGCCCGGTCCACGCAGACAACAGCGGCCTATTCTTCCACGGCCTCTGGTCTGCGCCAAAATCGACCACCGGGTTCCGGCTGCCAGCCCAGGATCGAGAGCATTTCGCGGTCCTTCTTGTCGAAGACGGAAGGGTCGCAACGCTCGATGAGGTCGGGCCGGTTCGCCGCCGTACGACGCAGGGCCTCGTCGCGGCGCCAGCGGGCGATCTTCCCGTGGTGGCCGCTGACCAGCACTCCGGGGATCTCACGGCCACGCCACGCCGGGGGCTTGGTGTAAACGGGCCCCTCCAGGAGGTTGGCCATGGCGCCGGGGGCGAACGAGTCGTCCCGGTGGGACTCGGCGTTGCCGAGAACACCCGGCAGCAGTCGCGCCACGGCCTCCGTGACGACGAGTACGGCGGCCTCTCCGCCGGCGAGTACATAGTCGCCGATGGACACCTCGTAGACGGGCATCCGGGTCGCGTATTCGTCGATGACCCTACGGTCGATGCCCTCGTAGCGGGCGGGCGTGAAGACCAGCCAGGGGCGCTCGGAGAGCTCGACGGCGAGTTCCTGGGTGAAGGGGCGCCCGCTCGGCGTGGGCACGACCAGGACGGGCCCGTGGGAGCCGGTCTCGTAGCCGTCGGCCAGGACGGAGTCCAGGGCGTCGCCCCAGGGCTCGGTCTTCATCACCATGCCGGGGCCGCCGCCGTACGGGGTGTCGTCGACCGTGTTGTGGCGGTCGTACGTCCACTCCCGAAGATCATGCACATGCACATTCAGCTGCCCACGTGCGCGTGCCTTGCCGACGAGCGAGACGTTGAGGGGTTCCAGGTACTCGGGGAAGATCGTGACGACGTCGAGCCGCATCAGGCGTCGGCCCCCGAGGAGTCCTCGTCGTCCTTGGAGGAGGCGTTCTCCGTGTCCCTGGAGGAGTCGATTTCCGCCCGGTCGTCGATCAGGCCCGGCGGCGGGTCGATGACGGCCCGCTGCTCCTCCAGGTCGATCTCGGTGACGATCTCCTCGACGAACGGGATCATGACCTCACTCCCGTCGGGCCGCTCGACCACGAACAGGTCCTGCGAGGGCAGATGGGAGATCTCCGTGATCCGTCCGACCTCCACCCCGTCCTTGGTGACCACATCCAGGTCCATCAGCTGGTGGTCGTAGTACTCGTCCGGGTCCTCGGGCTGCTGGTCCGGGTCCACCTCGGCGATCAGGAGGGTGTTGCGCAGCGCCTCGGCGGCGTTCCGGTCGCGTACGCCTGCGAAGCGCAGCAGCAGACGGCCGCTGTGCACCCGGCCGGTCTCGATGGTCAGCGGTCCGGCGGAGGCCGGATCGGTGAGCAGGACGGCGCCGGGCCCGAGCCTGAGTTCCGGCTCGTCCGTACGGACCTCCACGGTGACCTCGCCCTTGATGCCGTGGGCGCGGCCGACGCGAGCGACTACCAGCTGCACTGTGCTTGATCTCCTGTCGATGTGCCTACGTCATGGGTTCGTAGACGACTACGGGCCGGGGACGGCTCGAAAGCCCTCCCCGGCCCGAGCCGGTGCTGCCTGTTACGTCAGCGGACGTGGTCCACGTCGACGAGGTCGACGCGGACACCTCGGCCGCCGATGGCACCCACGACGGTCCGCAGAGCGCGGGCGGTACGGCCGTTGCGGCCGATCACCTTGCCGAGGTCGTCGGGGTGCACCCGGACCTCGAGAACGCGCCCACGGCGCAGGTCGCGCGAAGCGACCTGCACATCGTCGGGGTTGTCGACAATGCCCTTCACGAGGTGCTCGAGAGCCTCCTCGAGCATGCTCAGGCCTCGGTCGACTCAGACGAAGAAGACGCGGCCGGGGCCTCGTCCTTCTTCTCAGCCTTCTTCTTCTGGGTGATGGCCTCACCCTTGCCCTCGTCGTCGCCGCCCAGGGCGTCGAACGACGGGCGCGTCGCCTTCGGCTCGGCCACGAGCAGCGGAGCAGGGGCGGGCTCGCCCTTGAACTTCTGCCAGTCGCCGGTCAGCTTCAGGATGGCGAGAACGGGCTCGGTCGGCTGCGCGCCGACACCCAGCCAGTACTGCGCGCGGTCCGAGTCGACCTCGATGCGCGAGGGGTTCTGCACCGGGTGGTACAGACCGATCTCCTCGATGGCCCGACCATCACGGCGGGTACGGGAGTCGGCGACGACGATGCGGTAGTGAGGCGAACGGATCTTGCCCAGACGCTTCAGCTTGATCTTGACTGCCACGGAAGTGGTGTCTCCTGGTCTTGACGTGGTTGGGCACGGCGAGATGGCCGCGTGGGGTTGCGGTACCCGAGTGCCCGATGGACGCGTCAGCCGGAGGAGAGAGGGGTCCTGTGCGGCTGTCGAGTACAGCTAGCCATTGTGCCGGCCGTGGACGCGGAACGGGGTCTTCACCGGAGCCGCTTCCGGACGACCTGTTCGGCGGCCGCTTCGACGTGCCCGCGAGCCGGGACGCC